>CAMKEK010000021.1:0-14374 GCA_946411545.1 uncultured Clostridia bacterium | reverse complement strand
GCCTTTCCGAAAACGTGGAACACATGCGGGAAGAGATTCTTCTGGATGAGGCGCTGGCTGCGGATTATGAGGAGTTTCTCGCCTGGCAGGCCCCTCTTGCCGCGCGTGACTTCGACTGGGAAATCCGCTGGAGCAGGCCGATGGCTTTCCTGCCGCATACCGATAAGTACGACTTCCTGCAGGATCCCAGGATCTATGAGATTCTGAAGAGCTGGATGAGTTACATCCCCATCGTCAAGTCCTCCATGAAGGCAGAGCGTGACGGCCGCATCACCTGGGGTCTGCTGGTGGAGGAACGGATCATCCGGCAGCTGAAGCTTCCGGTCAATGACATTGTGGACTTTTATCCGCCGTATAAGGTCTTTTATTACAAGTTCCGCGCTCCTCTGACGCATTCCTCGTCCGAGAACTTCGACGCTCCTGCCCATCCCGCCTTTCAGGCCCTGCATGCGCTGAACCTTGAGCCGCTGGACGCCTATTTCCGCACCACCCTGATGCCCGCCGACTGGCAGCAGGACATTGAATACCAGTACGGCTATTATGCCATCCCGCTCAAAACCTGACAGCGCACCGTGCGAATTGTCAGGGCAGCACTGAGCCCCTGCCGCGCAGGACGCGGCAGGGGCTCAGTGCTGTCTGATTCTGTCTGATATGGTGCAGCCGATGTGCTTATCGCTGTTCTGTTTCCGGATCATCGCAGGCCTTTACGGCAGTTCGTTTTTCTTCTGCGCAGATCCTTGGAGTCCCCGGTACTCCAGGCAGAGCATGGTCAGATCGTCAAACTGCTCCGCGTCTCTTACAAATTCATTCACGGCGCCCGTGACACGCTCCAGCGTATCCCGGGGAGAAGCGTCGGCAGCTTCATTGAGTGCCTGAAGGATCCGCTCCTTGCCGAACATCTTTCCGGCCGCATCCGTCGCTTCCGGAAGCCCGTCCGTATACAGGAAGATCTTATCCCCCGGCTCCAGGAAAAGCTCATATTCCCGATAGGCTACGTTTTCCATACCGCCGATGACAAAGCTGTGTTTATCCTTCAGCAGGGAGAAAACGCCGTTTTTCATCAGCGCCGGATATTCGTGTCCCGCATTGGCTGCGGTGAGTCTGCCGGTGCTGATCTCCAGGATTCCGACCCAGGCCGTGACAAACATGTCCACCTGATTGTTGCTGCAGATGGCTTCATTGGTTTTGGAGAGAATATTCGCCGGTCCCTGCCCCAGCATGGCGCAGCTTTGCACGATGACCTTGGAGATCATCATGAACAGCGAAGCGGGAATCCCCTTGCCGCTGACGTCGGCGATCACCAGTCCAAGATGATCGTCATCGATCAGGTAGTAGTCATAGAAGTCTCCGCCCACTTCCCGTGCGGGATCCATCGACGCGTAGATGTCAAACTCCGTACGGTCGGGAAACGGCGGGAAATCATGCGGCAGCACGCTCCCCTGAATCTGACTTGCCATCTTCAGCTCTGTGTTCAGCCGCTCCTGCTCCACCGCTTTCCGGTTTTTGATTTCCATCATCCGGGTTTTTCTTCTGTCATACCATATAATGCAGGCAGAAAACGCGAGGATTGTTGCCATTGCGCAGGCGAAGAAGAATACCGTCTGCTCATAAAAAGCTTTTTCTTTGATAATCTGCACGGAGTAGGGTTTGCTGGTATGCTTGAGAGAGTCCTGCACATTCATGACGAAACGATATGTTCCGCCGGGCAGGTTGGTATATACCACCGGGCCAAGATCTTTCCGGCTCACGGTGGTCGCCTGCCGGTCGAATCCCTCCAGCCGATAAGAGACCGTCGGATCGGAAAGGGAATAGTTGAATACATAGCTGTATACCGTCAGCCTGTGAACCTGATGGGGGACATGATAGGCTCCGTCGGCTCCGGGGTAAATCCGTTCTCCGTCGGCTTCCAGATAGGGAATGCTGATCTTCAGACTGCTTACCTCTTCGATGGGCATGTTGATATTCACTTTTGCTACGCCCTGATTTCCCGCAATATAGAGATCGCCTTCCGGCGTCCGTTCACTGAAGGAGTTGCCGGTGGCCACGCTGGACAGGCCGTTGGCCAGGCTGTAATGGATCGGGGAAATCTCTTCGTTTGCGATCAGTTCTTCTGTCGGCAGCACATAGATTCCGTCGCTGCTGAGGATCCACATGTCCCCCTCATCGCTCTCATAAAGGTCAAAATTGTTGGTATAAGGGAAGTTCTGTATCGTTGTCACCCGGTAATCCGGTGTCATATACGCGATGGAATTGCTCGTGACAAGCCAGAAGAGGTCTCTGGCCTCATCGCGTTTGATCTTCATGACGATGCCGGATGACAGTCCGTCGGCATAGCTGATCCTGCGGATCCCGCCGTCATGGATCACATAGATTCCGTCTCCGTTGGATCCGAGAAGAATGTCCCCGTTTTCCGCCGCCGCGACGGCCAGGCTCTCGATATTGACGATGCCGTCCTCTTTTCCATAACGCTCCGTCACCCGGTCGCCCTCAATAACGGCGACGCCGCCGTTGTGGGCAACCAATATGGCCCCGTCTTCCCGCTCTGAGACCATCCGGACGTAGTTGCTGAGCAGGCCTTCCTCTTTGCCGAACGCGAGGACCTTTCCTCCGTCATACCTCAGCAGGCCGCCTCCCCAGATTGAGAGCCAGAGCCGGTTCCGGCTGTCCCGGATGATGGAGCGGATTCGGGCTCCCGCCAGCAGCTTCAGCAGATCATCCTCTTCCAGGTCTGCGCCGGAGGCCGTTCTGGCCTCTGACAGATGGATGCTCTGTTTCGGTATGTCCTGCCCCAGCACGATCAGGCCGGAATCCGTTCCAAGATACAGATCTCCGTCGTACAGGCAGGTGGAGTTGACCACCATCGGCGGGAGATGGTAGCGCGCAAACAGATCGTTAAACCGGTTCAGGACAATCTTCATCACGCCCTGGCGTGTGGACGTAAACCAGAGATTTCCTTCGTAATCCGCCAGAACCTGGCCGATGTTGTTGTTCATCGGATAGTCATCCAGCACATGCAGGCCGTCATCGTCCAGAACGCCGATTCCGTTTCCGCAGCAGAGCCAGAGCCTCTGGCCAATCTTCTGCAGGCCCTCGATTTTGTCGAGGGGTGCGGCGTCGGTTTTTTCCGTGTCCCGAAGGCCTTCCGTCATGCTTCCGTAGTACAGGGAGGATTCTCCCGCCCCAAGGTATACGTATCCGGGGCGATCCGGGTCCGGGAGAATGACATGGACATCCTCGACCGGGTTCGCGTCATCCCCGAGGAAGCCTGTCAGTTTTCCGCCGCCGAGTGTGAAAACCTCATCCGAGTTTCCGATGCCGTATACCTGGCCGTCGCTGCCCCCGAACAGTTCTTCTACATAAACGCCTTCCAGTTCGGGATCTTCCAGGCGTGTAAGCTTCAGGTCCCTGTCAACGGTCACAATGCCTTCCGATGTTCCGACATAAATCCAGCCGTCTCTGTCTTCGGCAATGGCACAGACTTTTGCCGTGGGAAGCCCTTCCGCCAGGCCCCAGTGTTTCAGGCTGCCGCGCTCCATCAGCAGAACGCCGTTGTCGTTGGTGCCGATCCACAGGCGCTGCCGGCTGTCAACAAAAAGGCTGATCACGCCGGTAATCCCCGTGCCGGAGTCTATACGGACAAAATTGCAGCCGTCATAGCGTACAAGCCCGCTGTAGCTGCCGATCCAGATGAAGCCGTCGTCTGTCTCGGCAATGGCGTTGGCCTCCGATGTCGGCATGCCGTTGCTGCTGTTATAGAGGATTCCGGAGCAGCGCTCGGGATACCGGACCGGATCCACAGACTGTCCGCTTTCTTCTTCGGTCTGCGTCTCTCCCTCGCAGAAGCCGGCTGCCGCACAGGAGAGCAGGAGTGCCAGAAGAAGGACCCAGCAGAAGAAAAACCGCGCAGCTGAACCTGCGGCGGGCAGACTTTTCCAGTCCGTCAGCCTGTTCTGCCGGCTCCGTCTTGTGCAGACTGCTTCTGTTTTCTTTCTGTGCTGTATCATATGTCCGTTCCTTTTCTCCGGGGTGACTGATAATCCATTTTAGCAGAATACCCATTCCAGTGCAAGGACAGAAAACGCGGGAGTCGGATTTCCCGCGTTTTTCTTATCTCTTGTTGCTCTGTCTCCAGATCTTCTGTTCCTCGGCGGCTTTGATCAGCTCATCGCGGAAGTCCGGATGAGCGATATTGATCAGCGCCTCGGCGCGCTGCCAGGTGGTCTTTCCCGGAAGGCTCGCGATGCCGTATTCCGTCACGATGTTCGGCGCCTGGGTCCGCGGGGTGGTGATGATGTCGCCGTTTGTGAAGTGCGGGAGGATGTTGGAATGCATGGCCCCCGTCTTGTCCGTAAAGGTCGCGTGCATGGCGAGGAAGGCCCTGCCGTGCTCGGCCTCCATAGCGCCGGTGATGAAGTCCACCTGGCCGCCGGTGCCGCTGATCTGCCGCAGGCCGGCGGATTCGCTGCTCACCTGGCCGAAGAGGTCCACCGCGATGCAGCCGTTGATGGAGATGAAGTCGTCCAGTTCCCGGATGGTAGCCGGATTGTTGACATAGGCCATCGGGGCCGACAGCACCGCGTCGTTGTGATCCAGAAAGTCATACAGCTTCCGGGAGCCGTTGCAGATGGAGAAGACGCCCTTGCCGCGGTTCAGCTTTTTCTTCGCATTGGTGATTTTCCCGGCAAGATAGAGATCCAGATACCCGTCGCTCATGAGCTCGGTGTGCATGCCGAGGTCCTTCACGTCCGACTCGGCGATCATGCTGCCGATGGAGTTCGGGATGCCCCCGATGCCCAGCTGCAGGGTGCAGCCGCTGGTCACATAGGGGAAGATGTGGGATGCGATCTTTCGGTCGACGTCGGTTGCGTTCGGGCTCTTCACCGTCGGAACCGGAATCTCCGACTCCACAACATAATCCACATCCCGAATGTTGATGTGGTCATTGGCAAGGCCCGCAATCGTGGGCATGCTGGGGTTTACTTCGAGGATGATATGCTCCGCTGCGTCCAGGATCTCCTGCATGGTGCAGTTGGTGAGGCCGTAGGAGAAGTTCCCGTTTTTGTCCATGGGCGCCACCGTGATCATCGCGACGTTCACCGGGGCATATCCCTTGCGGTAATAGCTTCCGTTGTGCCGGAACAGCATGGGAATGTGATAGGCCCGTCCCTGGTCGATGTATTTCCGGTCCAGGCCGGAGCAGTGCCAGAGGTTGTAGGTGAAGGCGCCGTGGGTATCGTTCTCCACGGTCTGCACCGGGACCATGGAGATGGCGTTGCGGATCTTCACGTCATGCAGTTCCCCGCTGCGCCTCGCCAGGGCCGCATCCAGCGCCTGGGGGAAGGAACAGGTCTCGCTGTAGTCCACCCAGTCCCCGTCCTTCACAATCCTGACCGCTTCGTCCGCCGTGCGGAGCTTCTGTGCATACATGGTCTGATAGTCCATCTCTGTCCTCCAATGCAGCTTTTACTGTTTATCGTAAACACATTTGATTTTTGCGGTTTGCGTAATTGATCTTCTGTTATTCCGCCCGCGCAGCGGGCGGAATAACGCGGGCATTATTTTCGCTTGCTATATATTCTACCTCGTACGGCGTGTTTTGTAAAATGCAAATCATGCATTCTAAAAAAAGATAAGATTTTGGTTTACGAAACTAACATTTTGTTGTAAAATATAGAATTGTATAATTATGCTGATCATTTTGGGAGGAGAATCAAATGCCAAACCTGCATGAGCCTTTGCGCACGTACAGCGGGCGGAGATGCGTTCTGGTTGTTGACGACGAACTGGTCAACCGCGAGATTCTCAGGAACTATCTGTGCAATGATTATGAGGTGCTCTGCGCTGCGGACGGTACGGAAGCGCTCCGTCTGATGCGCGAACGGAAGGACGCTCTGTCCTTGGTTCTGCTGGATCTGCTCATGCCTGTCATGTCGGGTTATGAGGTCCTGAAAAGCGCCAAAGCGGACGAGGAGCTGAAGCACATTCCCGTCATCGTCACCACCTCGGAGCAGGCGGCCGAGCTGGAAAGCCTGCAGCTCGGCGCAATCGATTTTGTTCCGAAGCCCTACCCGCCGGTCGACATTGTCCTCGCCCGTGTTCTCAGGATTATCGAGCTCTCGGAAGACCGGGACATTATCCAGTCCACCGAACGGGACGAGCTCACCGGCCTTCTCAACAAGGAATTCTTCTATCGCTACGCCGAGCAGTTTGATCAGCGCCATCCGGACATGAAGACCGACGCGGTCATCCTGGATGTCAACCACTTCCACATGATCAACGAGCGTTACGGCAAGGCATACGGAGACGAGGTCCTCCGGCGCATCGGTCAGAAGGCCCGTGAGATGGTCGGTGATTCCGGCGGAATCGTCTGCCGCCGGGAAGCCGACACCTTCATGGTCTACTGCCCGCACCGGGAGGACTATAAGGACATCATGGAGCATGTCTCCACCGGCCTCTTTGAGGATGACCGCAACGCGTCCAACCGTGTGCGCCTGCGCATGGGGATCTATTCCGACGTCGACAAGGGCATTGACATCGAGCGCCGCTTTGACCGGGCCAAGATGGCTTCGGACTCCGTTCGCGGCAACTTTAACAAAGCCATCGGCCTGTATGACAGCCATCTGCATGAGAAGAACCTCTTTGCCGAGCAGCTGATTGAGGACTTCTCCAAAGCCCTCGAGGAGCACCAGTTCCATGTCTACTACCAGCCGAAGTTCGATATCCGTCCCAACACGCCGGTTCTGGCCGGGGCGGAAGCGCTGGTTCGCTGGATTCATCCGGAGCACGGCATGATCAGTCCTGGCATTTTCATTCCCCTGTTTGAAGAAAACGGCCTGATCCAGCAGCTCGATTCCTACGTCTGGAGAGAGACCGCGAGACAGGTCCGGGCCTGGAAAGACAAGTTTGATTATTCGATTCCGATCTCGGTGAACGTCTCCCGGGTCGATATGTTTGACCAGGAGCTCCCTGCGGTTCTTGAGGACATTCTGACAGAGAACCGGATTACAAGCGAGGATCTGCACCTGGAAGTCACCGAATCGGCCTATACGCAGGATTCCGTCCAGATCATCACCGCCGTGGAGCGTTTCCGCTCCCTCGGCTTCAAGGTGGAGATGGATGATTTCGGCTCCGGTTATTCCTCGCTGAACATGGTTTCGTCGCTGCCCATTGACGCCTTGAAGCTGGACATGCAGTTTATCCGCAACGCCTTCAAGCCGGGCGGCAGCACCCACATGATCGAGATCATCATCAACATCGCCGACTATCTCCATGTCCCGGTCATTGCCGAAGGCGTGGAGACCGAAGACCAGCTCACCACCCTAAAGGATATGGGCTGCGACATTGTTCAGGGCTACTTTTTCTCCAAGCCGGTGCCCGCTTCGGAATTCGAGGCCTTCATTCTCCAGAAGAAGGAATCCGACCGGGCCCAGTATGCCGGGGCCGAGGTGGAAAGCGCAGACCAGATCATCCTCTCGGTGCGGGAAGCCGAAACCAGCGAAGCCGTCGCGGAAGAAGCGTCCAAGGCGGCGCAGAAGGACGCCGGAGAGCGCGAGCGTAGCGGGATCCATCTGCGCACGGCCAATCTGTTCTTCGCCGTGCTGGCCATTCTGGCCGCAGTCTCTCTTTTCGTCTCCGACATCGCCGTCGCAAAAGGATATCAGCGGGTGGAAAACGCCTGTGACCGGTATATCGCCGCTCAGCTGGCCGCCTCGAACATGGAATCCGCTTCCGACTATCTGACGGATCGTGTCCGCTGCTTCGTTGTCACCGGCGAGGTGCAGTATCTGGAGGACTTCTTCGAGGAAGTCAACGTCACCCGGCGCAGAGACCTGGCGGTGGAAAACCTGGAAGAACTGCTGGCCGGCAGCGACAACACCGCCCTCATGAGTCTGAACTCCGCTCTCCTCCTCTCCAACGAGCTCATCAACACCGAATATCTCGCCATGCGCATGATGGTGGAGATCGGGGATTACGACCCGGCGGATCTTCCGGAAGAAATCACTTCCATCACCCTGAGTTCTGACATCAGGCAGCTTAGCGACGCCGAGCTCCGGCACAAGGCGCAGGACCTTGTCTTCGACAGCAACTACATGCACTTCAAGGACCGCATCCGCGAGAATGTCAGCCTTTGCACCCAGTCGCTGATCCGTTCTTCCAGTCTGGAGCTGGAAAATGCTTCTTCCAGAATGTCCGTCCTGGTCAATCTTCAGACCGTCCTCACGATTCTCTTCCTGCTGATCGTGTTTGCTGTCATCTATTTCATCAGCACGCTGATCCGCAAGCCGCTTACCAAAATGGTGGATCTCATGCGCACCCAGGAGACCATTCCGCCCACCGGCGCCGAGGAACTCCGCTTTGTCACGCGCACCTACAACTACATTCTCGAAGAAAACCGGATCGCGAGAGAACGCCTCAGCCATGAGGCTTCCCATGATTCCCTGACGGGTCTCTTCAACCGCGGTGCCTACGACATGCTGATGAAGAGCGTCGACGTGTCGCACATTGCGCTGATTCTCATTGACATTGATCTCTTCAAGTCCATCAACGACACTTACGGCCACGCGGTAGGTGACCGCGTCCTCAGGCGGGTGGCCGAGGTTCTCCAGCAGAGCTTCCGCTCGGTGGATATCATCTGCCGCTTCGGCGGTGACGAATTTGTGATTGTGATGACCCGCGTCAACGGTTCCATGGGCCAGCTGGTCATGAACAAGATCGCCCGCGTCAACGAGATTCTCTCCAACCCGAAGGACAACCTTCCCCCTGTCACGCTCAGTGCGGGCGTCGCCTTCTCCGACCGGGCCAAGCCCCAGGGCGACATCTTCAACGACGCCGACACCGCGCTTTACCGGGTAAAGAAAAGCGGCCGGGGCGGCTGTTCCATCTATTGATCCCGGCGGATTTCATTTGCATATTCCTCAACGGGCTGCAGACTCCTCTGCGGCCCGTTTTTTCCGGAAAAGAATTGACAAACCGTAGCCTCAGTGATATCTTTTATACTCCTTCACGAAATGCATGGCCTGTATATCTCCCCGCCGAAAGCGGGGAGATATACAGCACTTGGCAAAGAATCCTCTCAAGCGGTATCATAGTATCATACCGCTCGGAACAGGGAAACCAAGGGAACAGGAACAGAAAGGAAGCAGGCGGAACGATGCGGATCATCACCATCAGCAGGCAGTTCGGCAGCGGCGGGCGCGAGCTTGGAAAGCGTCTGTCCGATCAGCTGGGCTGGGACTATTACGACAAGGAAATCATCGAAGCCCTCGCCGCGGACCAGGGCATGGACGCGGACCATGTCCGGGAAGCGCTGAGTCATCACGGCTGGCACAATGTACAGCTCACCTATCGCAACAGCTTTGCGCACCTGGGCTTTGATCACGGTCTTCGGACCCAGCTTCTGGTCCGGCAGCGGGAGATCATCCAGGAGATTGCGGAAGCCGGAAACGACTGTATCATCGTCGGCCGCGACGCCGATGTGATTCTTCAGGACTATCATCCGTTCCGCATCTACATCTGCGCAGATCTTCAGTCACGCCTGGATCGCTGCATGGCGCATGAAAAGAAGCAGCCCCGTTCCCTCCGGCTTACGGAGAAAGAGGTTCTGCGAAACATCCGCAGCATTGACAAAAGCCGTGCACGGATCCGGGAAGTTCTGACCGGGAAGCGGCACGGCGACGCCAGCGTTTTTGACCTGACGGTAAATGCCACGCACTGGAGCATCAAGCATTTGGCGCCTGTCATGGCGGAGTTTGCAGAGCGCTGGTTTGAGGAACAGGAGGCCGCGGCAGAAGAAGAATGAAAACACAGCTTACAAACAAAGATCTCACCTCCGGAACGGTCTGGAAGCGCCTGCTGGTGTTCTTTCTCCCCATTGCGGCAGGCACCTGCATCCAGCAGCTTTACAACGCGGTTGACGGGCTCATTGTCGGCCGTTTTGTCGGGACGGTGGCGCTGGCCGCCGTCGGCGGCAGCTCTGCCCAGGTCATCAACGTTCTGATCGGCTTTTTTGTCGCGGTGACCGCCGGTGCCTCGGTCGTCATCGCCCAGGTCTACGGTGCCGGACGCACCGAAGATGTCCGTATCGCTGCCGGCAACGCCATTGCGGTCTTTGCCCTGCTTGGCTTCTTTCTGATGGCCGTGGGGCTGGTTGCCTCTCCCGCCATGCTTCGCATCCTCCAGACGCCGGAGGACACCATGCCCGCTTCGGTTCTCTACCTGCGGATTTACTTTCTCGGCGTCCCCTTTATTCTGGTGCTGAACATGGAGTCCAACATGCTCCGCTCCGTCGGGGATTCCTTCAGTCCTTTTCTCTTTATGGTCGTCGGCTGCATCTCCAACATCGTTCTGGATGTGGTGTTCGTGGTGTTCTTCCATTGGGGCGTTGCCGGTGTGGCCATCGCAACCGTTGTGGCGCAGATCATCAACATGCTGCTTCTGACCCGCCTTCTGATCCGTACGGATGAGCCGTACCGGCTGAGCTTTCGCGAATTGAAGCTGAAGGGCGTTTACCTGAGCAACATGTTCCGCCTTGGGATTCCCTCCGGGCTCCAGAATGCCATGTACGGCGTTTCCAATATGATCGTCCAGATCGGCGTCAATTCCCTCGGGACGGTCGTCGTTGCCTCCTGGGCCATGACCTCCAAGATCGACGGTGTCTTCTGGGCGGTCAGCAACGCGCTCGGCGCCGCCATCACCAGTTTTGTCGGCCAGAACCTCGGCGCCAGGCGGATGGACCGGGTGCAGCTCTGTGTCCGACAGGGACTCATTCTCGCCTTCGGCATCACCCTCAGTCTCAGCGGGCTGATCATGCTTGCCGCAAAGCCCCTCCTGCATCTTCTGACCAAAGACCCGGCGGTCATCGATACCACCTGGGAGATGATTCTTTACTTTGTCCCCTTCTATTTCACCTGGACGCTGATTGAAGTGCTCTCCGCGGTGCTGCGCGGATCCGGCGATGCGGTTCGGCCTGTCATTATCATCGGCCTCGGCATCTGCCTGTTCCGCATTCTGTGGATCTGTACGGTCTTCCGTCTTGTTCACACCCTGCCCGTTCTCTGCCTCACCTATGTGAGCTCCTGGACGCTGACCAGTATCATGATCCTTCTCTACTTTGTCCGCTCAGACTGGCGAGACCGGACCAGGCGAATCCTGGACAAATAATACCGCATTTCCGCAATCATTACACACAGTTGAAAATCGCTCCTCCCTGCCGATTCCGGCGGGAAGGAGCGATTTCTTTTGCGCTGTTTTTCCTTTCAGTTTTCCATCTCTTCAAAGACTTCCCGGAAGACGGGCAGGGCCCGCTCGATCATCTCCTTGGAGACGCAGTAGCCCAGGCGGAAGTAGCCCTCCACGCCAAAGGGCTCCGACGGCACCACAAGCAGGTTTTTCGCCTTTGCCTTTTCACAGAAGACGCCGTTGTCGCCGCCGGGCGTCTTCACAAAGAGATAGAACGCGCCGTCCGGCTTTACACACTCATATCCGATTTCCGTCAGGCCATGATAGAGCAGCTTTCGGTTGACCTGATACGCCTCCAGATCCGGCATGCAGTCGATGCACTCGGCAACCGCCCTCTGGATCAGGGACGGCGCACAGATGTGGCCGCTGGCCCGGGCCGCGCCCGCCACCGCGAGGAACAGCTCATGCGAGTCCGCCGCCTCGTCCGGCACATATACATAGCCGATGCGCTCTCCCGGCATGCTCAGCGATTTGGACCAGGAATAGCACACGATGGTGTCCCGGTAGATCGTGGGGATGAAGGTCACCTTCGCCCCGTCGTACACCAGCTCCCGATAGGGTTCGTCGGCGATGATGTAGATCGGGTGTCCGTACCGTGCCGCCCGCTCGGTCAGCAGCGCCGCCACCGCCCGAAGCGTCTCTTCCGTCAGGATTGCCCCGCTGGGGTTGTTCGGCGAGTTCAGGATGACGGCCTGGGTGTTCTCGTTCACCGCCTCGGCAAGGGCCGGGATATTTACCTGGAACTTTTCCAGATCCGCCGGGACCGGAACAAAGCGGCTGCCGTTTGCCTCCGCAAAGGCCTTGTACTCCATGAAGTAGGGCGCAATGCCGATAATCTCGCTCTTCTCCGTCCGAAGCGCCACCATCACCGCCTGCAGGGCCGGGGCCGCGCCGCAGCTGAGGAAGATATTCTCCATCCGCGCCTTCACGCCGAAGCGCTCCGAGAGGTTCTTTGCCACCGCTTCCCGCAGCGGGTCTCCGCCCACACCGCTGGTATAGCCGTGGATGCGGATGCTGCTCTCGGTGTCCAGAAGCTGATGGATGCTCCGGTTGACCTTCTCCGGTGCCGGGATCGACGGATTGCCGAGGCTGAAATCATAGACCTTGTCCGGTCCGAGAAGCTTGGCCTGCTGCCGGCCGTATTCAAAGATCTGCCGGATCTGATTGGGCGCCGCTCCCATCGCGTATGCCTGTCTGTTGAACATGATGATTCCTTCTTCCTGTAGGCTTGGAAAGAGTTTCCCGGCCGGTTCGGTCCGCCGGGCGGTTTTCCGCATTCTGTTTATCCTTTTCCGGCGGCTGCTCTTCCGCGCCGCCGGGATGCTTCATTATAGTACGGCCTGCCCGCCGAAATCAAGATCAATGCAGCCGGAACATGTTTCTCCAGCCCCGGATGTCCACCGGCTCGAAGCGCTTTTTCAGTTCCTTTACCATGCGGTCTTTGTCGGTATTCTGGATATATATGTCACAGGCGCTCGGCTGACTGCCGAAGGTGATCTTTTTGCTCAGGCCGCACTGCTCCATCAGAAGCTTCTGCATCTTTTCCTGGCTCGATTCCGCGGGCAGGATCTTGATGCAGAGCCAGTTGTCATGCGACTGTGCCCGGTCATAGGTCACGCGGACCTTTGACGCCCAGGGCTGGCGATTCAGCTCTTCCATCACCCACTGCAGCTTTTCCTCCTCATCCGCCAGGAGGAAGTACAGGATGTTCCGGTCCTCGGCGCCGCTTCGCGGGGCAAAATTCCGGTACAGGGACGGACGCTTCTGCTCATAGAGGGCGCGGATCGCCTCGTTTTTCATCTCTCCGTATCGAACGATCAGGATGTTGTGCTCCGTCTGATTAATGAAATACTCCACTTCCCGCTCATCCAGAAAAGCCGTCAGCTGCCGGACGGTCTCCGGCTCCAGATACACCGCCCGGAGGATCTCCCGCTTCTTCATGTCGAACAGGATTGTTCCGTCTGCCGCGATCACCGGCAGCTTCAGCTCCACATCGGGAAGAAGCTCCCGCACAGTGGCCGGCGTCTGGATCGTCGATACCGTGAACCGGCATCCGTCCTCGATCAGGCGGTTCAGTTCCACTTTGGAGTAGCCTGAAATCTTCTCCCCCACGCCGAAAATCGTATCCTGAATCCCCGAAACAAAAAGCGTATCCGTATTTCTCAGCCGCGGCAGATGGGTTCGGTTCACAATCTCCGCCGCCGCAACACCTATTATGGTGTCCATGGTCCGGTGGAACACAAAGATATAGGGGTTCGCATCCCCGATGTGGTTGATGGTGATGGAGAGGAAGACAACCGATGAAAAGTATGCCATATCCTGGATTTTGAGCAGAACCGTGGAATAGATCACCACCGCGGCGATCAGGCTGACGATGAGATAATGCACCATCTCGTCCGGGACGGTTTTTTCCCGGATATGCAGCGCGATCAAGAGGGTCAGCAGGCCCCAGGCCGCGCCGACGAAGGTGCCGATCACCCGTCGTCTCGCAACCGTGTGCATGCTGCGGTTGTACTGCTGCACACACTGCAGAGCCGCGATCGCCGAGTAGAAAGGCATCCCGTGCCTGCCGCGCAGCTCATAGACCGCGAAACAAAGCAGCACCGCCGCCAGCGAGCGGAAGATCCGCTGTCCCGGCAGAGGGATCGACTTTCCGGTTTTGAGAGTATGATTCATAGATGATTCCCCGAAACTCCTTCCGCACACATGCAATATGATGGCCATTGTAACAGATTCGCCGTTTCTTTTCAACGGAAAGCCTGCTTCTTTCCGGAATTTTCGGAAGTCAGAGAGACAGAATCGGAATACTTCTGAAAAAAGTTCTTGAATTCACCGGGAAGATATGGTATAGTAATTGAGCTCTGGAGGGTTAGCTCAGCTGGTTAGAGCGTCCGCCTCACACGCGGAAGGTCGACGGTTCAAGTCCGCCACTCTCCACCAACAAAACCGCCCGATTCATGATGAATCTGGCGGTTTTTTGTACTTTTTCTCGTTAAATATCCTGATTAAGCCTGATGATGTTTGAGTGACAATGAGTGATAAAACCAAATGTGCCGTCTTCGGTTGATCAGACGAAACCAGTGAATATACCGGTCCGGAATACACCCCGAATCCGGAAGGACGGAAACCGTAAATC
>CAMKEK010000020.1:0-14495 GCA_946411545.1 uncultured Clostridia bacterium | reverse complement strand
GAACATTTTCAAAATCAATCAGATAAATCATAAATGAAATACAAAACCTTTCAAATAAACAAGATAGAATTGCTGCCGACCGATGCTCAGCGCCGCCAGGTACGCGGCATCAGAAGCACCAGAATCGGGTAGATCTCCAGCCGCCCCAGCAGCATTGCCAGAGACAGCAGGAGCTTGCTTCGGACCGTGAAGAACGCAAAGTTTCCCGCAGGCCCGATGATCGGGGTCATGCCCGGTCCCACGTTGGAGAGGCACGAAAGCGACGCCGTGAAACAGGTCGCGATGTCCTTCCCGTCCAGGGAGAGGAGCAGCGAAAACACAATCAGCAGCACAACATACAGCGACACAAAGGTATAGGTTGCCCGGATGGTCTCCCCCTCCACGCGCTGTCCGTCCAGCTGGACCCGGACCACGTTGCGCGGCCGGCTGATATGCCGCAGATCCGCCATCACGGACTTGAAGAGGATCATCAGCCTGGAGAGCTTGATGCCGCCGCCCGTGCTGCCGGCGCAGCCTCCGCAGAACATCAGCAGGATCAGAACCCACTTGCAGATCTCCGGCCAGCGGGTGAAGTCCGAAGTGCCGAAGCCCGTCGTGCTGATCACCGTGGTGACGTTGAAGAACGCATCATGCAGGGCATAGCGGAAGGAATACCCGGCTTCCCGCCACAGCGAGCAGGCGATCACCAGCACCGAAGCCGCAATCAGCAGAAGGAAATCCCGCAGTTCTTCGTTCTTCAGCGCTTTGCCGACAGAGCCGATCAGGATGAGATAATAGAGGTTGAAGTTCAGGCCGAAGAGGATCATGAACACCCCAAGCACCGTCTCGATCGCCTGACTGCGGAAGCCGGAAATGCTGTTGGACATGGTGGAAAAGCCGCCTGTCCCCGCCGTCGAAAACGCGTGCAGCAGCGCGTCATAGAAGCTCATGCCCATCATCAGCAGCACCAGCGCCTCAATGAGCGTAAGGGCGATGTAGATCATGTAGAGGATCCTGGCCGTGTGGCGGACACGGGGGACGAGCTTTCCCACCGTCGGCCCGGGAACCTCGGCACGCATGATGTGCATGGAGTGTTCCCCGCTCATGGGAAGCACCGCCATCAGGAAGACCAGAACGCCCATGCCGCCGATCCAGTGGGTGAACACCCGCCAGAACATTACGCCGCGCGGCATGCCGTCGAAGTTGGACAGCACCGTGGCGCCGGTCGTTGTAAGCCCGGAAACGGTCTCAAACAGCGCGTCAATGTAATGCGGCATGCTGCCCGACAGGACAAAGGGCAGCGCCCCGATCAGGGAAATCAGAATCCAGCCCAGCCCGACAATCACAAAGCCGTCGCGGGCGACGAGGCTTCCCTTCTCCGGCTTTGACAGAAGCAGGAGAAGTCCGCCCGGCACCGCCGCGGCCGCCATGGTTCCCAGGAACGGGAGCGGCGACTCCCGGAAGCAGAGCCCCGCGATGAGCGGCAGGAGCATCAGCGCCGCGTAGATCAGAAGAATAAGTCCAAGGACCCGGCCGATCATGCGATAGTTCATCGGGCGGTCTCCAGAATCTCATCCAGGCTGCGCAGGCGGCCCGCCGCCGTCACCACGATGGCGTGGTCTCCGGGCATGATCACGGTGTTGCCGTTCGGGAGAATGGTCTTCGAACCGCGGATCAGGGCACTGATCAGCACGTTCTCCCGCAGATGCAGTTCCCGCAGAGGGACGTGAACACAGGCGGACTCTTCCAGCACCTGGAACTCCAGCACCTCGACCTTCCCGTCCACCAGGCGGTAAAGCGTCTCGACGCTGCTGCCGGCGGAGTCGCTCAGCCCGCGGACATAGCGCGCAAGCTGCAGCGCGACAATCTCCTTGGGCGAGACAATGCTGTCCAGGCCGGAATCGTTCAGGATGTCGGCAAAGTGCTCGTGATTGACCTTGGTCACCACCTTCTCCACCCTGCAGCTGCGTGCGTAGAGCGAGGTGATGATGTTGTCCCCGTCATCTCCGGTCAGCGCCACAAATCCGTCTGTCGTGGCGATGCCGTCCTCCTGCAGCACATCGCTGTAAGTGGCGTCGCCGCAGACAATGTGGGCCTGGGGCACCAGATCGCAGAGCAGATCGCAGCGCTCCCGGCTGCGTTCGATGATTGTGACGTCGATGCCGCTGTCCTCCAGGAGGCGGGTCAGATAGACCGCCGTGCGGCCGCCGCCCATGATCATCACCCGTCTGACCGGACGCTTGTACTCCCCGATGGCGACAAAAAACCTTCTCAGCTCTCTGGAAGATCCGGTGATGCTGAGCCGGTCGCCGCTGCGCAGGACCGTATTGCCGTTCGGGATCAGGGCGTTTCCTTCCCGCTCCACCAGGGCAACCAGGACCCGCGCGCCGAAACGCGTGCCGAGATCCCGCAGCAGGACGCCGTCCAGCGCACCCTTTTCCGGGATTCGATGCTCAACGATCTCGACACTGCCTTTGGAAAAAGCGTCCACCCGGGATGCCCCCGGGAAGCGCAGAATCCGCGAGATCTCCTTGGCGCACTCATATTCCGGATTGATGATCTGGGAAAGGCCCATGGCATCGCGCAGAAAGGACACCTGGTGCAGATACAGCGGGTCCCGGATCCGGGCGATCACGTGTTTGGCCCCCAGCTTTCGGGACGCAATGCCGCAGACCATATTCACTTCATCCTTTTCCGTCGCGGCCACCACAAGGTCCGCCGCGCCGACGCCGGCGCCGCGGAGCGCCTCAGGATCGGCGGCGTTTCCCTCCACGCAGATGACGTCGAGGTCGTTCGACACCTGAGAGACGGTTTCGGGGTCCAGATCGATGACGGTGACGTCGTTCTCCTCTTCCGAGAGAACCGCCGCCACGGTGCGGCCTACCTTGCCTGTACCGGCAATGACGATTTTCACTGCAGATATCCTCCCATGTCAAAGGGATGAAACAGTTCATCCTTTCGGAGATAAAGCGGATGGTGCGGATGTCCGGCCTTGGAGCACTTCCCCGCACAGACCCACTGAGCGCCGAAGTCCTGACCAATCTGGAACATGTCCCGGACACAATCCCGGAGCCATGCCCGTTTTTCAATGATGGCGCCCCAGGCCGCCCACACCACCGGCGTCCGGCCGCCGGATGCCGCCATCTGCAGCAGGGCGCGGAAAGCCTCCATGTTCTCGTGATGCAGGCGCTCATTGCGCTGCGTGTCCATGTCGTCCGGCCGTGTGGCCCGCTGGGCATAGACGTTGAACATCAGCCAGCTGTCAAAGGCATTGGCGGCCGCGATGCGCGACACGGACTTCAGCGTCGGGTCGAGATTGTCCGGTTCGGCGGTGGACGGGTTGATCCCCGCGCAGATCACCGGGTACTCCCCCCTCGTCCCGAGAACGTAACGGTACTCCGTATAGAAATCCGGGATATAGAGCCACTTCTCACGGTCATAGTCTTCCCTGCTGCTGCGGATTCCGGCTTCCTGGAAGCTCAGGATCTCCATGGCGCTGGTATCACTCTGCGGAATATGCATGCTCGCTTCTCCTTATCCGAGTCTGGAAAAGATCTGGATCAGCAGCGGAATGGTCACAATCGAGCAGATCGTGCTGTGCTGGACCGCTTCAGACGCAAACACTCCGTCCCGGCCGTACTGGATGGCGATGACCGAGACGATGACGGCGCTGGGGGCGGCCGCGATGATCATGCAGGTCATGAGCAGGACCGGATCGTCCGTAAGGAAGCGGCAGATCACCCAGGTCAGGACCGGAATCAGAAGAAGCCGAACCGCACTCAGGACCGCAAGCTTCGGCTTGCGGAACGCATCCAGCAGGCTCACCGAACCAAGCGACGCGCCGATTACCATCATCGACATGGGCATCGTAGCCCCGGAGAGCGAGCTGAAAATGTCCGTAATGACCTTCGGCACCGTGATGTCCGCCAGCAGGATCACAAGCCCCAGCAGGGTCGCGATCAGGGGAATGCTGAACATATCCTTCACCCGGAGCTTTCCGGATTCCGTTCCCCGGATTCTCCACACCCCATAGGAGTAGAGAAAAACGTTGAAGGGGATGCAGGAGAGCGAGACAATAAACACAGCATAGGCGCCATAGAGCGCCCCGGCGATGGGCAGCGCGATGAACATGGAATTGCCGACACCCATCAGGATCTCATAGGAAGGCGCGTTGGCGGCTTCCACCCGGACCAGCCGGGTCACCGCCCACGCCGTCACATAGCCGATCAGCGTCATCACGAAAGTCAGAAGGATAATCTCCGGGAGATTGGAGAGGTCTCTCTCCGCGCCGGTGGAGATCATGGAGTTCAGGATCGTTCCGACCATGAACACGTTCAGGACCAGACTGCTGGCCGTGCGGGTAAAGGCGGGGCCGATCACACCGCGGCGTGCCATCAGGTAGCCGATGAGCATGAGGACGACGAAGACAAGCATTTTGCTCAGCAGGGTTGACAATTCCATAGGTGCACCTCAAATATGCAGGATCAGTTTTGCCATGTAGATATAGATCAGCAGGGAAACCGTGTCGGTAACGGTGGAGATCAGCGGATTTGCCATGACCGCCGGGTCGACGCCGATCTTTTCCGCGGCAATCGGCAGCATGCTGCCCACCACCTTGGCAAAGATGACGATAAACAGAATCGCAAGACTTACGGTCAGGGCCACGGAGACCGTGATGCCGTCATTGTGCATGATCATTCCGTCCAGGACCAGCATCTTGACAAAATTCACCGCGCAGAGCGTCACACCGCAGAGAAAGGCCACCCGGAACTCCTTCCACATGACACTGAAGGCGTCTTTCGGCTCGGTATCCCCCAGGGACAGCGAGCGGATGACCGCGGTGCTGGCCTGGGCGCCGCTGTTACCGCCGGTGCCCATCAGGGTGGGAATAAACGCGATCAGCGCCGCCTGAACCGCCAGCATGTCTTCAAAATGGGTCAGGATCATGCTGGTAAAGGTGGCCGAGAGCATCAGGAACATGAGCCAGGGGATGCGGTTTTTCCAGATCTCCAGAATGGTGCTTCGGGAATAGGGCTTGTCCGAAGGCGTCATGGCGGCCATGAGTTCGAAGTCCTCCGTGGTCTCCTGTTCCATGACGTCGATGATGTCGTCGACGGTGACGATGCCCACCAGGCGGCCTTCGGTATCCACCACCGGAAGCGCCATCAGGTCATAGTCCGAGAACTTTTCGGAAACGCTCTCCTGGTCCTCCGTCGTGGTGGCGAAGATGACGTTGCGGTCCATCAGGTCTTCGACAATGGCGTCGTCGTCGGCCAGAAGCAGATCCTTGACCGTGACAATGCCTTCCAGCTTCCGATGGGCGGAGATGACAAAGCAGATGTAGATGGTCTCCTTGTCCTCACCGATTCGCCGGATCCGGGCAAAGGATTCCTTCACGCTCATGTACTTCTTCAGATCCACAAACTCCGAGGTCATGATGCTGCCGGCGGAGTCCTCCGGGTAGTGGAGATACTGGTTGATCAGCGCCCGGGTCTGCGGCGTGGCGGTGCGCATGACACGCTTGACCACATTGGCCGGAAGCTCCTCCATCATGTCCACCGCGTCGTCCACGTACAGTTCTTCGATGATCCCGGCCAGTTCCGAGTCGGTCATGGAGTTGATAATGCGTTCCTGATCCGGTGCATCAAAGTTGGCGAAGACATCGGCGGCGGTCTCTTTCGAGAGCAGGCGGAAGACCATCGGCATGCGGTTGTCTTCGATCCCGGAAAGAAATTCCGCCACGTCAAACTCGTTCATCTCTTCCATCCGCTGTTTGAGTGTACGCATGCTGCGGCTGTCCAGAAGGGAGATCAGTTCGTCATTGCGCTGTTCCTGAATCGCTTCGTAGTCCATCGCTTCATTTTGAGCAGCTTCGTGAACGTTTTCGTCCATCTTCTCGCCTCCCCTGCATCATCTTGAAACAATGTATTTTATCATCAATTGAAGAGGAACACAAGGGGAAAATCTCCTGCGGCTCAAATCCCCCTTGCCCGCGGGATAAAAGCATGATATAATGATATGCTTTTTATAAAAGTATATCTGCATTTTCAGGAGCACTTTCATGACTGATATCAATTCCATCGGCAACGCACGCCTGATCATCCGCGAGGTCAGCAAGGTCATCGTCGGAAAGGACGAGTCCCTCATCAAGATTCTTCTGGCCGTCATCGCGGGAGGACATATTCTCATGGAGGATATTCCCGGTGTCGGGAAGACCACCATGGCGATTTCCGTCTCAAAGGCCCTCGGCCTGGACTATAACCGTGTCCAGTTTACACCGGACGTTCTGCCCTCGGACATCACGGGCTTCTCGATCTATGACAAGGAAACCGGAAAGATGAACTATCAGAAGGGCGCCGTCCTCTGCAATCTTTTCCTTGCCGACGAGCTCAACCGCGCCACCAGCCGGACCCAGTCCGCGCTGCTGCAGGCTATGGAAGAGGGCATCGTCACGGTCGACAACCACACCTATCCCGTTCCGAAGCCCTTCATCGTCATCGCGACCCAGAACCCCACCGGAGCCAAGGGCACCCAGATGCTTCCCGATTCCCAGATGGACCGCTTCATGCTTCGTCTCTCCATGGGGTATCCGTCCCATGACGACGAAATTGAGATGATCCGGCGCAAGCAGAAGGGCATCAGCACCGAAACCGTTCAGGAAGTCGTGAGCCGGGACGAGCTGCTTCGCATTCGCAAAGAAGCGGATCAGGTCTACGTAAAAGATGAGATCATCGACTATATCGTGCGTCTGTGCGACATCACCCGCAACGACGGCCGGATCATCCAGGGGGCAAGTCCCCGCGCCTCGCTGGCGCTGACCGCGCTGAGCAAGGCCACGGCCTGGATTCAGGGGCGGGACTATGTTCTTCCGAAGGACATTCGCTTTGTCTTTTTCGACTGTATCGAGCACCGCCTGATCTGGTCGCAGGAGATGCCGGATGCCGCCGCCAAGAAGGCCGCGCTTCAGGAGCTCTTCTCGTCGGTGCCGGCACCGCGGATTTCATAATGCCGATTCTGCATCTGATCGGGTATCTGATGCTGGTCGGCGGGGCATGGCTCTTCCGGGCCAGCTATGTCGGGTGGCTGGGGCCCTATGTGTTTG
Source organism: uncultured Clostridia bacterium (assembly GCA_946411545.1). GTDB lineage: Bacteria > Bacillota > Clostridia > Oscillospirales > Oscillospiraceae > Limivicinus. The sequence goes on along the minus strand of CAMKEK010000020.1, from coordinate 7,414 downwards.
CCACGGCGGTTCTGCTGCCGCTGGTCATTCTTCTGCTCTCGCTGCCGTCCATGATGGGGCTGACCGTCACGCTGCTGGCGCCGAAGCGGGTCATCCGCGGAAGCAGCGCGAAACTCACCGTTGATTTTTCCAACAGAAGGCTGCTTCCGGTCCATTCCATCACGCTCCATCTGGAGATCTACAACCGCTATACCGGGGATCGTTCCCGACTGAACTATATCTTCCGAAATCTGGAGAGCAGCCGGAGCGAGCTGCCTCTGAACACCTCGCTCTGCGGCGAACTCGAATGCCGGGTGCTGCGCTTTGAATGTCGGGACGCGCTGGGTATTTTCGCCATTCGCCGGAAGGGCAGCTCCGTTGCAAGCTGCACGGTGATGCCCCAGGCCGCGGAAGGTGACGAGCCGGTGAATTTTGAGGCCGCCCTGAAGGCGGGCACCATCCTCAAGCCGAAGTACGGCGGAGGATTCGCCGAGGACCACGACCTGCGCCAGTACCGTCCGGGCGATACCGCCAACAGCATTCACTGGAAGCTCAGTTCCAAGATGGACGAACCCATTGTCCGGGAACCGCTGATTCCGGAGAACAGCACCATTTTCATCGTCCTCTCCCGTGTGGGAGAGGGAGACCGCGGCCTGGAGGTCCTGCGCTGGCTCTCCCGGAAGCTGGTGGAGCTTGATGAGCCGCATGTGATTGTGGCGGACAGCCTCTATCCCGTCGGCAACGAGGACGAGGCGGACGACTCCGTCGCGTCGATTCTCTCATGGCCGCTCCGGGAACCCTGCGGCTTTGATGCCACGGGCGCCCGCTGTATCTTTACAATCTCCGCCGGGGAGGTGCGCTGGCAATGAACCGACACCTCAACCGTTTTGCGAATCTCGTGATCCTGGAGCTGAGCATGCTCAGTCTCTGCGCCATGGTGCGCGACAGCTTTGCCTTGGCGCTGAATCCCGAAACGTTTCTTTGGCTGGCGCTGCTCTGCCTGCTTCTTTGGATTGCGGAGTCTTTTCGCTACGGCGCGCTGATCGGTCTGCCCTTCAGTGCGGCCGTGCTCTGGTACCTTTATCAGAATCGCAGCGTCGATCTCATTCAGGAGGCCCAGGATCTTCTGGAACGGATCAGCGCCGTCTATTACGGCCACTATTCCGCCGGCGCCGCAGCCGCCTCTCCGGAAGGGCTGAGCGGGAACCCCATGGTGGTTCTCCTTTTCGTGTTTTTCATTCTGGCGGCCTTTGTCTCGACGGCCCTCTGCTCCGGCAGCTTCCGGGTGTCTCTGGTGGTGCTGGCGACCGTTCCGCTTTTTGCGCTCTGCATTGCCGTCAACGGGTCGCCGAAGGTTCTGCCGGTTCTGGGGTTTCTTCTCTCCCTGACCGGACTTCAGCTGGGCGGAGATGTATTCCGTTTCGAGGACGGCGCGGGAAAGTCGCTGTTTTTCGGTCTGCTCCCCTGCCTGCTTGTTCTGAGCACGCTGCTTCTGCTCTACAACCCCGACAATTACGAGCCCACCGAGCGGGACATCAGCCTCTCCCAGCGTTTTGACAAGCTCGGCAACGCCCTGGCCGATTGGATGAGCGACGAAGGCGAGCTCCAGGAATCCCTCAGCAACACCTTTCACGCCGTTCCAAGCCTGAAACCGGTGCAGCAGCGCGCCCCCAGCGGCTGGGACCAGGGCCGAGACGACCTTGACCTGACCGCGAACTTCGACGCCTCGGCCCTGGACGACGAGGCCTTCCGGGTCACGGCGGATACGGACGGAAGCCTCTACTTCCGCGGACGAAGCTACGGTGAATACAACGGCAGCTCCTGGTCCGCGGCGGTGGAAAACTCCCATGGCAAAGCCCTGAGCTTTGTTGCCCAGGGGATCGCCTCCATGCCCGAGGCCACCGTCGGGGAGTTCCAGCTGAAGAGCCCCACGGCCTACGACGTGCTCTATCTCCCCTACTATTCCATCTCGGCGACGGAGAGCGACGTCCGGGTCCCCGCCGAGAATTACAGCAGTTACGGCGGCGTCTATTATCTCAGCTCCATCGGAGCCGACGCCCTCGCTCCGTCTATCGCGTTTCCGTCGGAACAGCAGGCGGAAGAGCTGCGCTATCGGGACTATGCCCATTCCTATTATACCCGCCTGCCGGACAGCACCCGCAGCGCGCTGCAGCAGATCTGCAGCAGCATGGACTGGAGCGCCGGGCAGAGCGGCATTCTCTGGCGCGTGGCGGAATATGTCCGTTCCCAGGGCATCTATGATGTAAACGTTGCCCCCTATCCCAGCGATGATTACGCCGTTTATTTTCTCACCCAGTCTCACACCGGCTACTGCATCCATTTTGCCACCGCGGCCGTTGCGCTCTATCGGACGCTCGGCATTCCCGCCCGCGTCTGTGAAGGCTACCTGGTGAACAACACGACTCCCGGCAGCTCTGTCAAAGTCACGGGCGCGGATGCCCACGCCTGGGCCGAGGTATACATCGACGGACTCGGCTGGGTCCCGGTGGAAGTGACCGCCTCGGCGGCTGAGGGCGAGTATCAGCCCTCGGAGGGCAGCGTGGCCCCGACGCCCGAAGCGCACCCTTCAGAAGAACCGCTTGAGCAGACGCCGCCCCCCGAAGGGGAAGAGGAAACTCCCTCCGAAAGCAATCCCGAAGAGCCGGGAAGCACCCCCGCCCTTCCGGCAAACCGTCCGGGCGAAACCGGACCGGGCACATCACCGTCTTCGCGGCAGCCGATGCCTCTGCTTCTGAAAGCCTTGCTGACGGGACTTGCCGTTCTCGCCGCGATGAGCGCGCTGGTCTTCGGACGCTATCTGATTCTGCGAAAGCTGCTTCAGTCGCGCCTGAACGATCCGGACGGCAAAAAGCGCTGTGTAAACTTTTACCGGCAGGCACAGCGTGTTCTGCGCTACGGCGGCGAAATGCCCCAGGAACTGCAGCAATACGCCGAGAAGGCCCGCTTCAGTCAGCATGACATCAGCCAGGAGGAGCTGCAGCGCTGTGCCGGGCAGCTGGATGACCTGACCCGGAGCGTCGCCGCCGGGCTGAAGCCCTGGAAGAAGCTTCTCTTCCGCTACGGCTCAGGAAACTTATAAACAACTCACCAAACATAAAGGAGACATTCACCCATGAACATGACCGCTGCAGCCGCCTGGCTCAACTCGTTTTTCGCAGGCTTCGACGAGGGCGTCGTGAACGCCGTTCATAAGCTCCATGAGTGTGCCGGGGACTGGACCCAGCCCCTCGCGGAGTTCGTCTCTCTGCTGGGCAAGGGAGGGATCGCCCTGATCATTCTGTCGCTGATCCTGCTCATCTGCCGTCCTACCAGACGCTACGGAACGGCAATGTGCCTGGGTCTGGCCATCGGCGCCATCGCCGTCAACCTCTGGCTGAAGGTCGTCATCGCAAGACCCCGCCCCTATGCAGACCCCCAGAGCATCTTTTATCCCATCTGGCTTGCGCACGGCAGCCACATCGAAAGTGACTTCAGCTTCCCCAGCGGGCACACCAACGCCGCTTTTGCGGCGATGGTCCCCGTCTTCTGGCTCGGGAACAAGCGCTGGTCCTGGCTGGCCCTGGTTTTCGCCGTGCTGATGGGCATTTCCCGCATCCATCTCATGGTCCACTATCCCAGCGATGTGCTCTGCGGCGCCATCACCGGAACCATCGCAGGCATCATCGGTACGCTGATCGCGCTTCGGATCCCGGACGACTCCAGGTGGTACGGCTGGGACCTCCGGAAGGAGCGCAGAAAAGGAGCCCACGAATGATTTTCGGCAGCAGGAAACTCCGTCTGCGCGGTCCGGACAAATCTGTCGTCACGGACGGACCGATGATCTCCGACCACGCGGACGCGGAGCAGTATGGCCATCAGGGTCTTCGGAAACTCCCCCGCATCCGGCTCGGGAAGCTCGCGCTGTACTATCGCGATCTCGGCAAGGACTTTTACGTTCCCTATGACTACATCGACCGAAGCTTCGTCCGCATCAGCGAATGCCAGCCCGACGACAGCCCGGCCTATTACTATTACCGCGTCATCCTCATGCACGGCGATCAGGAGTTTGCAAACCTCATCATCAACGAGGAAGATGTGGCCGACCGCGTCCTGGAACGCCTGAAAGAGATCCGTCCGGAGATCGAAATCGGTTTCAAGCCCACCGGAAAAGAAAAACCCAGATTCATGTGAATCCGGGTCTTTCTTTTTATGTCGGTCCTGTCCCGCGGTGCAGCCCGCCATATAACGAAATATCTCCCCGCCACCGGCGGGGAGATATTTCGTTATCGCTTCAGTTTCAGGATGCTTTCCGCAAGAGACGACAGGCCGAGATAGTGCAGGCGCATGATGATCCTCCGGTTGCGGGTCTCTTCACGAAAGCTGCGGGAGGCGTTCAGATTCGGAATCTTCTCCCGCACATACTGCCGCAGCAGCCAGAGCACGTCCTTTTTGTCCTCCGCCGTCATCGCCTGGACCCGGTTCATGCCGTCCAGCAGAACATGGTTCAGGACCAGGAACTCAAAATCGTCCCTGTCATCCGGCAGAAGCTCCTCCTCCAGGTGCATCATCACCTCAAGCAGGTCGAGGTTCTTGCGCGCGTTGTTGTTGTTCATCGTGGAGGGCAGACCGCGGCGATAGTGATAGAGCGCATCCGGGAGATGAGCGATCTTCCCGGCGCGATGAATCGCAATCGCGGTGAATTCGGCATCTTCATACCAGAGCTTTTCTTCCGGGAACCGGATGTTCTCGATCAGGCCGCGCCGGAAGAGCTTGTTGTTGGCAAAACCGGCCGCCGCCATGGCCCGGTCTTCACGGAAGATGTACTCTCTTGCCGTGCTGCCGTCCGGAAAGTGCGCCAGGACCTCACAGAGGGCCAGATCGGCATTTTCCCGCTCGGCCGCGGCAATCAGGCGTTCGTACATCTCCGGGTCGATCCAGTCGTCGCTGTCCACATAGCCGATCCAATCGCCGGAGGAAAGCTCAAAGCCGATGTTTCGCGCTCTCCCCTGCCCGCCGTTTTCCACCGTCCGGAACCGGAAGCAGGCCGGATATGCATCACTATATTCCTGCAGGATCTTCTCCGTGCCGTCAGTGGAGCCGTCGTTGATGACGATCAGCTCGTCAACGGGTCTCGTCTGGGCAAGGATCGAATCCAGGCTCTGCCGGATGGTCTTCTCGGCATTGTATGCCGGAACAATCACGCTAAGCTTCATTCTTCCGCACCTCCGTGGCATAATAGATCAGGGCCAGCACCAGAGACATCCAGACGGACACATTCGGCCGGCGAAGGGTTGCACCGGAAAAATGCGCCAGGCCGATGATCAGGCCCAGGGTAAGGAGCAGGAAAAAGTTCTCCATGGTAAGACAGTTCTTCAGGCCCGATTTCAGAAGCTTCCGTCCCACCCGCAGAAGGAAGTACAGCACAAAGGCTGCGTACAGGGCAAAGCCGAGATAGCCGTAATAGTAGAAAATGGCGTGCCAGTCGTTTTCCATGTCATAGGACCCGTCATAGCCGTCCGGTCCCATCTCGGAGACCTCAAAGCCCACCAGCTTTGTGGGCAGGTCGCTGTCCTGGAAGACGAGATCCGCGTAGTTGCGCTCCATCACGCGGGCGTCAATCAGTTTTGCGACATCGGTGCTCATGCGGTACTGCATCAGCACCCGGTCCATGGTGAAGCGGTCGATCAGGTCCGGCTTCACCCCCAGGTACTTCCAGTAATAGTGAACAAAAACTTCCTTGACCGTCGGGTTTTCAAAGCGCTCCTCCGGGCTCATGCCGGTGATGTCGATTCCCTTTTCGAGCAGGGTCGCTTCAATTTCCCCCTGGGTCCCGCGGGCTGTGGCCTGCTGGGCCTGGGTGACCTTGTACCGGGGCGTCCAGCGGTAGACGGCGGCGGAGAAGATGCTCAATACCAGCAAAACCGCGGCGGCCGCTCTGCGCGAGTCGTGCTTCAGCCAGACCCGGTCGATCAGCAGAAAGGCCGCGAACGAAAGGAAAATCCCAAAGATCGAAAAATAGCAGCCCTTCGTCCCGTTCATGAGGAACACCGCATCAATCGCCACAGGCACCGCAAAGCTCAGCCAGCGTCGGTTCCCGGACAGCGCAAGAAACAGGCAGAAGCAGGCATAGATCACAAGATTCGTGCTGTTGGCGTTGCGGTTTTCGTCGATGACCCAGCCGCTGTAGCCGAGGCCTTCTCCGTAGGTCACGTTCCCGGTGCGCGTCAGCCGCGCAATAACCAGGAACAGAAGGGTCAGCGCGGCGCCGATCCATACCCCGCGAAACGCATCCCGCTTGGTCTCTTCATCTTGGATCAGGAGCAGAAAGCATACCGCGAAGACCGGCATCTGCACCACGCCGGCCAGGTAACGGATATCCGTGACGGGGCTGATATAGCCATGCTTCCAGGAGTTCAGGAAATGGAGCAGGCAGAAGCCGCCCACCGCCAGCAGGAAGCAGAAAAAGGCCTTCTTCCGCCGGGTGGCAAGAAACACCGCCGCCGGCAGAACCACCAGCAGGACCAGCCGGATGATTCCGGCAGGTGTGACGGTCTCATTCCGCGTCCAGTAGGCCAGCACGTCCAGGCAGGACTGTGCCGCAAACAGCAGCATCAGCCAGAATCCGGGCCGCCGGATTCGATCAGTCCTCTCCCTCAGCGTTCTCATCTCCTCTCCCAAGAATGGAAATGGCGTCTTCTGTTCGAAGACGCCATTTGACATGCACCCTTACAGGCGCTCCTTGACCTTTGCCTTCCTGCCGACACGGTCACGCAGATAGTACAGCTTCGCACGGCGAACCTTACCCTTGCGGACAGTGGTAACGGAGACAATAGAGGGAGAGTGAACCGGGAAGACCTTCTCGCAGCCGACACCGTAGGAGATGCGGCGGACGGTGATGGTCTCGTTGATGCCGCCATGCTTCTTGGCAATGATGGTGCCTTCGAAAGCCTGGGTACGCTCACGGTTGCCTTCCTTCACGCGGACGAGGACACGGACGGTATCACCGACGTTCATTTCGGGAAGCTCGGGCTTCATGTACCGCTCGCTGAGAATTTTGACCAGATCCATAATCCAATCCTTTCACTATAGACGTTCATACCGGAGCGAATTCACGGCAGCGGACCGCCTTTCTCATCACCTGTGTAATCACAAGCTTAAATAAGATACCACAGTTCCTTGCGGAATGCAAGGATTTTTTTGCTATGATTTTTTTAATCAGACTAATTTAGCTGACAGATTCTTCGACGCTATCTTGACACCAAATATGACATCTCAACCCATTACTCGCAGGAGCAAGGCTCTCTGAACTTCCACTTAAATCTCATGACAAAAGCTACGTCCCCTTGTCTGTCCCTGAAGCTACGTCCCTGTGTCTTTCCTGTGTCTTGTCGTCCTGTGTCTTGTCCAGTGGAGCTCTTCCATCAGGTCGAGGGTG
>CAMKEK010000019.1:0-14741 GCA_946411545.1 uncultured Clostridia bacterium | reverse complement strand
GATCCACATGATGGTGAACGGAATGGACAGCCAGCCCAGCGGGATGGTGGCCTCGCCGTCGAGAAAGCCGGGGTTTGAGATGACGTCAAAGACGATGCCGCAGCGGATCGCCACCAGGGCGGCCAGGAACTGCCCGCCCAGCTTGATCCAGGGGTTCAGACAGAGGATATCGTCCAGCGCCCCCATGACCGCGATGATCACCGCGCCCAGAAGCAGACCCATCACCTGCATGGACATGTTGACAAAAAGCAGGACCGACAGCACGAAGCCGGTGAAAATGGCGAGCCCGCCCATACGCGGAATCGGGTGGTCGTGGACCCGCCGCGCGTCCTTGGGAACATCGATCGCGCCGACGTTCTCGGCAAAGCGCTTGACAGGCGGCGTCATGAGGTAGGAGACCAGGAGCGCGACCGCGGGACCCGCAAATATTTTCCAGATCGGAAAATCAAAAACTTGCATAATGAATGCTCCAGTTGATGAAATCGCCCGGAAACCGGGACGGATAATAGCGGGGGATCAGAAGGGCTTCTCCACGAAGCCGACGCGCTTGTAGACCTTGCGCAGGGTCCGGCGGGCCACCGCGGAAGCGCGCTGGGCGCCCTCGGTGTAGACCGAGCGGAGATAGTCCTTCTCGGCGATCATGCGTACGCTTTCCTCGCGGATGGGGCGAAGGGTTTCGATGACGGCATCGCCGACGGCGGGCTTGAACACACCATAGCCCTTTCCTTCAAAGTCATGCTCGATCTGCTCAAAGCTCAGGCCCGTGACCGAGGAATAGATGCTCATGAGGTTTGAGACGCCCGGCTTCTGCTCCGGGTCATAGCGGACGCAGTGCTCGGTGTCCGAGTCGGTGATGGCGCGCTTGAACTTGCGGGCGATCTCCTCGGGCGGGTCCATGATGAACACGCAGCCGGCCGGGTCGGACTTGGACATCTTCGAGGTCGGCATGGAAAGGCTCATGATCCGCGCGCCCACCTTTGGAATATACGGTTCGGGAACCGTGAAGGTCGGGCCATAGATGTTGTTGAAGCGCGTGGCGATGTCCCGGGTGAGCTCACAGTGCTGTTTCTGATCCTGGCCGACGGGGACAAAGTCCGCCTGATAAAGGAGAATGTCGGCGGCCATGAGCGAGGGATAGGTAAAGAGCCCGCCGTTGATGTTCTCGGCGTTCTTCGCGCTCTTGTCCTTGAACTGGGTCATGCGGCTGAGCTCGCCGAACATGGTGTAGCAGTTGAGAATCCAGCCGAGCTCCGCATGCTCGTGCACATGGCTCTGGATAAAGAGGGTGTTCTTCTCCGGATCCAGGCCGCAGGCGATGTACTGCGCCAGCTGGGAGACGGAACGCCGCCGGAGGTCGGCGGGCGTCTGGCGGACCGTAATGCTGTGCAGGTCGGCCATGAAGTAGTAGCAGTCAAATTCCTCGGCGAGAGCGGCCCAGTTCTTCACCGCGCCCAGGTAGTTGCCCAGATGCAGGTCGCCGGAAGGCTGAATGCCGGACAGCATTACTTTTTTTCTTTCTGTCTGCTGATCCATCTGATCTATCTCCGTTTCCAAACTTGTAGTAGAATTGTAAAAAGAATGCCCGAGCCGGACTCGGCTAAAGCGGGAAGTTCAACCCTTATCTCCCGCCAGGGGCCGGGGATACCGGAGTTGCCGTTTTGCGAAGGCTGCCGTCCCTGAGAGGCCGGTGCCGGACAATCAATTCATTGTAACAGAATAAGTTGTGCTTGACAACAGGAAAAATGTAAAATATGATAAAGAAACTCAGATCCGCCCGGGGCGGAAAAGTTCGGCTGCGGCCCTGCGGAAAGGGCCGGAAGCCTGGAAACGACAGGAGGAAGAAGCTATGCCTGAGAAGCTTGATCTCAGCTGGTTTGAAGAGATGGAGGCGCGCATCCCGAAGGGAAAGGTGCGCACAAGATTTGCCCCGTCGCCGACGGGATACATGCATGTCGGAAACCTGCGCACGGCGCTGTATACCTGGCTGATTGCGCGCCATGCCGGCGGGACCTTTATTCTTCGCATTGAGGACACGGACCAGGGCCGCCTCGTAGAGGGCGCGGTGGACGTGATCTATAAGACGATGAAGGAGTGTCACCTGGACCATGACGAGGGTCCGGATGTCGGCGGCCCCGTGGCCCCCTATATCCAGACCGAGCGCAGACCCTTTTACGGGAAGTACGCGGAGCTCCTGATCTCCCGCGGCCACGCCTATCGCTGCTTCTGCGAGAAGGCGGAGAGCGAGGAGGACAGCGGGGACTTTAACCGCGGCGAGGATCCCTGCCGCAGTCTGGACCCGGCGGAGGCCGACCGCCGCGCCGCGGCCGGCGAGCCCTATGTGGTGCGCCAGCGCATCCCGCACGAGGGAGAGACCGTCTTCCATGACGAGATTTTCGGCGACATCCGGGTGGAGAACAGCACCCTGGACGATCAGGTCCTGATGAAGCGGGACGGCCTGCCGACCTATAACTTCGCAAACGTCATCGACGACCACCTCATGGGCATCACCCATGTGGTGCGCGGCAGCGAGTATCTCTCCTCCGCGCCGAAGTACAACCTGCTCTACGAGGGCTTCGGCTGGGAGATTCCGAAGTATGTCCACTGCTCGCCGGTCATGCGGGACCAGCACAACAAGATGTCCAAGCGCCACGGCGACCCCTCCTATGAGGACCTGATCGCCCAGGGCTACCTCACCGACGCGGTGATCAACTACGTCGCGCTGCTGGGCTGGAGCCCCGGCGGAGAGCAGGAGATCTTCAGCCTGGACGAGCTGAAGGAGATCTTCGAAATCTCCGGCATCTCCAAGTCCCCGGCCATCTTCGACATCGAGAAGCTGCGCTACTTTAACGCCGCCTACATCCGCGCCATGTCTCCGGAGGCCTTTGCCGCGGTGGCGGAGCCCTATATCCGTCAGGCGGTAAAGAACGAGGCCTATGACGCCGCCGCCATCGCCGCCCTGCTGCAGCAGCGGACCGAGATCCTGACCGAGATTCCGGAGAAGCTGGACTTCTTCGACACGCTTCCGGAGTACGACACCGAGCTCTTTGTGCACAAGAAGTCCAAGTCCGACCTGGAGAGCTCCAGGGCGGTTCTGAACGAAATCGTTCCCGCCTTTGAGGCGCTGAATGACTGGTCGGATGAGAAGATCCTTGCCGCCATGACCGAGCTTGCCGAAAAGTGGGAGGTCAAGAACGCCAAGGTCATGTGGCCGGTGCGCATTGCGGCCGCGGGCAAGGCCGTGACGCCGGGCGGCGCGGTGGAGATCTGCCGCATCCTCGGCAAGGACGAAACCCTGCGCCGGCTGCGTATCGCCCTGGAGAAGCTGAGCTGACCCATGCCGGATCCCTTTGTGAGAATGGCGATCCTGTACGGCGATGCCGCCATGGAGCGCCTTCGCGGCGCACGGGTCGCGGTTTTCGGCATCGGCGGTGTGGGCGGCTATGCGGTGGAAGCCCTGGCCCGCTCGGGCATCGGGGCGCTGGACCTTGTGGATCATGACCGGGTCAGTTTCTCCAACCTGAACCGCCAGATCATCGCCACCCGTTCGAACCTCGGCCGCCTGAAGGTCGAGGTCGCCGCCGAGCGGATCCGGGACATCAATCCGGACTGTACGGTCCGGACGTATCAGACCTTCTTCCTGCCGGAGACGGCGGGGGAGTTCGACTTTTCCGATTACGACTACGTGGTGGATGCGGTGGACACGGTGACGGCAAAGCTCCTGCTCGCCGAAAAGGCACAGGAGGCAAACGTGCCGATCATCTCGGCCATGGGGACCGGGAACAAGCTGCACCCCGACCGCCTGGAGGTTGCGGACCTCTTTGAAACCTCGGAGTGCCCTCTGGCCCGCATCATGCGCAAGGAAGCGCGGAAGCGCGGGATCAGCCGCCTGAAGGTGGTTTACTCAAAAGAGACGCCGCTGACACCGCGGAGCGCCGAAACGGAGGAAACGGAGACCGATTGCCCGGAGCCGGAGGAAAGCCGGTACGGGAAAAAACGGGTGACGCCCGGATCCACCGCCTTTGTCCCGGGGGCGGCCGGCCTGCTCCTTGCGGCCGAAGTGGTCAACGACCTGACCCTCCGGGAGCGCGGTCTGTGATCAGGACGAAACAGATTTAATAGAATAAAAAGAATAGAAAAGCAATCAGCCCGGCAGGTTCTTTCCTGCCGGGCTGATTGCTGTGCGGACGGCTTTTGACCGGGGCCGCAGCCCCGTGAAAGTGCGGCTCTCATAGATCGCCGCGGGGAAAAAATCAGCGGTATTTCTGCTCCATGGGGGTGTGTTCCCCTTCGTGATAGGCATTGGTGTGGACATCAATAAACTGGGCCTTGAGCTTGTCATAGAGGATGCGCTGGCTGGAGTAGAGCCCGTTGTAGCCGGAGAGCATGTAGCTCAGGGCGCAGGCGAGGGCATAGTACAGCATCCCGTCGGCTCCGAAGAGCTCGACGGCAAGGAAGGTGGAGGCAATGGGGCAGTTGACCGCGCCGCAGAAGACACAGATCAGACCGACCGACGCGGCAAAGCCCGCCGGAATCCCCAGCAGCGGCCCCACGGCGCAGCCGAAGCAGGCACCGATGAAAAAGCTTGGGACGACTTCGCCGCCCTTGAACCCGGCGGAAAGCGTCACGGCCGTAAACAGGATCTTCAGCAGAAACGCAAAGGGGGAGGCCTGACCCTGCTCCACCGCACGCGCAATCACCGAGGACCCGGCCCCGTTGTAGTCGCCGCTCGGGAAGAGAAGCGAGAGCGCGATCAGAATAGCCGACCCGACGAGGACGCGGATATAGGGATTGGGCAGGCGCTTTTGCATGGTGTGCTCGAACCAGTGGAGCACATCACAAAAGAGCATCGAGACGAAGGCGCTGAGCGCGGCCAGGACCGCAACCTTCAGCAGCATGAGAAACTCCAGAGACGGCGCGAGCACAGCAAAATGGGTCGGGCTCACATGAAACAGCGACGAGACCCCGAAGGCGGTCATCGAGGCCAGCAGGCAGGGGATCAGCGCCGCGTGATACAGAAGGCCTACGCTGATGACCGCCATGGCGAAGATCGTCGCCGCCAGCGGCGTGCCGAAGAGGGCGGAGAAGAAGGCCGCCATGCCGGCAAGCGTCGCCGTGCGCAGGTCGCGGTCGTCCAGGTGCAGGAGCTTTCCGGATTCATAGCCGATGGTCCCGCCCATCTGCAGCGCGGCGCCCTCGCGGCCGGCACTGCCGCCGCACAGATGCGTCAGCAAGGTGGACAGGAAGATGGAGGGAATGAGATTGAGCCTCAGGCCCTTTCCGGACTGGACTTCGCTGATGATGTTGTTGGTGCTCTGCCCCTCCACGGAGAAGAAGGAATAGATCGCCACGATGGCGGCGCCCGCCAGAGGGAGAAGCCAGATGAGCCAGCGGTGCGCCTGGCGGAAGGTTGTGGCCATGTCGACGCCGATGTGAAACGCCGAGCCCAGCAGGCCGCAGAGGATTCCGACGACGCCGGAGACCAGCACCCACTTGCCGAGGGCGCGGATATAGATGGCAACCCGTCGGCACTTCAGAATCAGAATATCTCGAAGATGTTTCATGGAAACTGCCTTTCAATTGGGATTGATCCTGCGAAACGGAATTGACTGCCGAATGAAAGGACGGCGGTGCGTTTCGCAGCGGGTCATAACGGTGAAACAGGGGAATTATATGCTTGTGCCGTGAAAAACGCAAGCGGAACGTAAAAAAGAATGGACGAAGCGGATTCCTTTGCGTATAATAAGGCAGCAATCATGAAAAAACGGAAGGGTGCGGACAGATGGAACTTCTGGATTATGAACGGAAACATATCGAGACGCTTCGGGCGTCTCTTGCGGAGTGTACGGTGCTGCTGAAGACGGACGGAAGCTTCCCCCTCGCCGAGGCCGGGGATCTTGCGCTCTTCGGGAGCGGGGCCAGACAGACGGTGAAGGGCGGCACGGGCTCGGGCGAGGTGAACTCCCGCTATTTTGTCACCGTGGAGGATGGCCTGAAGGCCGCGGGCTTCCGCCTGACCACCGCAGGCTGGCTGGACGCCTATGACGCGGTGCGCGCGGAGGCAAAAAAAGACTTCGTCCGCGAGATCCGGGCCCGGGCGAGACGAAACCATACCAACGCCATCATCGAGGGCATGGGGGCGGTCATGCCGGAGCCGGAATACGATCTGCCCCTGGAAGGAAGCGGTGCGGCCGCCGTATACGTGCTCGCCCGGACCTCGGGGGAGGGAAATGACCGGGAGAATATCCCCGGGGACATCGCCCTGACCAATACGGAAGTCCGCGACATCCTCCGCCTGCAGAAGGAATACGAAAAGTTCCTTCTGGTGCTGAACGTGGGCGGACCGGTGGATCTGTCGCCGGTGCTGGGCGAGGTCGGGAACATCCTGCTCCTGTCCCAGCTTGGGGTGGAGACGGGACATGTGCTGGCCGACATCCTGCTGGGAAAGGCCAATCCCTCCGGCAAGCTCGCGACCACCTGGGCCGCCTTCGGGGACTATCCCACCGTCGGGGACTTCGGCGACATGAACGAGACACGCTACAAAGAGGGCATCTATGTCGGCTACCGCTACTTTGACTCCGCCGGTGTAACGCCGATGTTCCCCTTCGGCTTCGGCCTGTCCTATACCACGTTCGAGATCAGCGGGGAAAAAGCGGCCCTCGACGGCGAGACCGTCACGGTTACGGTCGAGGTGAAAAATACAGGGGCCGTGCCCGGCAAGGAGACGGTCCAGGTCTATGTGTCCAAGCCGGAGGTGAAGCTGGACCAGCCGTTCCAGTGCCTCGCGGCCTTTGGAAAAACCGCGCTTCTTGCCCCCGGGGAGACGGGGCGCGTCAACATGACGCTGCGTCTTTCGGACCTGGCGTCCTATGACAGCGTGCGGGCTTGCTGGGTGCTGGAGAAGGGGGACTACTTCCTTCGCCTCGGGACAAGCTCCGACGATACGAAACCGATTGTCCGCCTGCGCCTGGAACAGGAGGTTGTCACGAAAAAAACGGCAAACGTCTGCGGCGTCGCGGACTTTGCCGACTGGAAGCCGACGCTTGAGCGCATCGACATGTTTGCGCCGGATGTGCTGATCCTCACGGTGGAGCCCAGCGCGATCCCGACGGAAACGGTGGAGGACCTTGACGAGACCGAAATCGATGAAGCGGTCCGCGGCATGAGCACGGAACAGCTGATTCAGATGTCCCTCGGGGCGTACGATCCGAAAAACGGCTTCGCCGCCGTGGTGGGCACGGCAAGCTTCGCCGTCGCCGGTGCGGCGGGCGAGACCTGCGCCCTTACGAAGGAACTCGGCCTCAAGCCCCTGGTGATGGCCGACGGCCCTGCCGGCCTGCGCCTGAGCCGCGACTATGTCATGGGAGACAAGGGCCCCGAGGCGGTGGGCGGCTCCTCGCTTGAGTCCATGCAGGACTTCATGCCGAAACCGGCGAAGTGGCTGCTCTCCAGACTGGGCGGGAAGAAACGGGCGCCGGAGGCGGAAATCCGGCACCAGTACACCACCGCGATCCCCATCGGAACCGCCCTGGCCCAGAGCTGGAACCCGGACTTTGCCCGGCAGTGCGGAGACATCGTCGGCGACGAGATGGAGCGGATGAACGTGGACCTGTGGCTCGCGCCTGCGCTGAACATCCACCGGAGCATCCGCTGCGGCCGGAACTTCGAGTACTTTTCCGAGGATCCGCTTCTGAGCGGCGTCTTCGCCGCGGCGCTCACCCTGGGCGTCCAGGCCCATCCCGGGAGAGGGACCACCGTCAAGCACTATACCGCAAACAACCAGGAGTATAACCGCTACAACAACAACAGCATCGTCAGCGAGCGTGCCATGCGCGAGATCTATCTCAAGGGCTTCGAGATCTGTGTCCGCGAGGCTCAGCCGCACGCCCTGATGACCTCCTATAACCTTCTCAACGGCTGCCACACCTCCGAGCATGAGGGCCTGATCCGCCGGATCCTGCGCAGCGAATTCGGCTATCAGGGCATCGTCATGACCGACTGGGTCGTGACCGGTGTGACAAACAAGCGCTCACTATACCCCATTGCCAACGCCGGCCGGGTCGCGGCCGCGGGCGGGGACCTCTTCATGCCGGGAAGCCGGGGCGACGCGGACCAGATGCGCAAAGCCCTGGAGCGCGGCGTGCTGAGCGAAGAGCGGCTACGGAAAAACGTCAGCCGGGTGATCCGGATAATCAGCGAGCTGCAATCGGCCCGAACGGAGCGGTAAACCGACGGCGGCAGGCTTCCCGGGCGGAATACTGAAGCACGGATGAAAAAACATCAAAAATAGGAGCATAAGCTCTCATTTATTCGCATATTGGCTGAATATTCACGAATAATTGCATATATTTCAAAAGATTTCCTTAATTTATGAATAATTTTTCAGAATATGCTTGACAAACCGAAACCGGAGTGCTATGATGCGCAATGTCCTGATGAGGGACAGTTTCGAATCGATTACAGATGAAAGAAGAGGAAAGCGAAATGAAAAAATATGCAAAACTGCTCGGCCTGATTCTGGCCTTTGCCATGGCCTTCAGTCTGATGGCAGCCGGTTCGGCCTTCGCGGCTGACGATGCCAAGCCGGAACTTCCGGAATTCGAGACGGTGACGGAGGGCAAACTCACGGTTGCCACCAGCCCGGACTTCGCACCCTATGAGTTCTATGCCATCGTGGACGGCGAGCCTGTCCTGGCCGGCTTCGACGTGGCCCTGGCGGGCTACATCGCCGACTATCTCGGCCTTGAGCTGGAGATCATTCCGATGGACTTTGACGGCGTTTTGAACGAGCTGGCCTCCGGCGGCGTGGATCTCGGCATGGCGGGCCTTTCTCCGGATCCGAAGCGCATGGACGCGATGGACTTCTCCGAGGTCTATTATCAGGGGGGCCAGTCCTTCGTAACCACCCAGGCCAACAAGGATCTCTTCAAGAGCCTGGAAGACACCAACAAGGCGGAGTACTCCATCGGCGCCCAGAACGGCTCCATCCAGATGGACCTTGCCAACACCAACTCTCCCGAGGCTGACATCGTGGCCCTTGTCAAGGTGACGGACATTGTTGCCGAGCTCCTGGGCGGAAAGCTGGACGGCGCCTACATCGAAACTGCCGTTGCCGAGAACTATGCCGCCAACTATCCCGATCTCGCGGTTGTGCTGGAAGTCCCCTATGAGTCCGAAGGCTCTGCCGTCGGCGTGGTAAAGGGCAACGCCGGTCTCCTTGAGGCGGTGAACCTTGCGGTGAAGGCGGCTCTGGAAGACGGTTCCATGGACAGCTTCGTCGCTGAAGCCAATGAGCAGTCTGTCGGCGCCAAGTACGAAGGGCTGCTGGATGCGGAAGACGCGGAAGCGGCCATTGCCGAAGCGGTGGCCGAGGCAGAAGCGGCCTGATCCCGTACAGAACCTGATCAAAAACCCTCCGTCCACCGGGCGGAGGGGTTTTGCGCCTCAGAGAAAAACAAGGTTTCAGAGGAGATTTTTTTATGCTTACAGTACAAGGTTTTCAAAAAGCGCTGGAATACTGGAAGCTGTTTTTGCAGGGCGTCGTATGCACGGTGTCGCTCTCTGCGCTGACAGTCATTTTCGGTTTTATTCTGGCTTTGCTCCTGGCCGTCTGCCGGATGGGCAGATCCAAAATCCTCAAGGCGATTGCCACGGTTTATGTGGAACTGTTCCGCGCAACGCCGATGGTGGTGCAGATCTTTGTCATCTTCTATGTGGTGTTTGACGGCGTGAAGGTCCTGCCGGGCTACAAGCTCTTCGGATTCATCCGCTTTGACCGCTTCTTCCCCGCGGTGGTGGCGCTGTCGCTGAACTCGGGCGCGTATCTGTCCGAGATCATCCGCTCCGGCATCCAGTCCATCGATATCGGCCAGACGGAGGCGGCCCGGTCCCTGGGCCTGTCGAGCGTGAAGACCATGCGCTTTGTGATCCTGCCCCAGGCGATCAAGAACATTCTTCCGGCCATCGCCAATGAATTCGTAACCATCATCAAGGAGTCGGCCATCTGTTATACCATCGGGGTTCAGGACATCATGTCGGCGGTAAACGCGGTGAAGGGCGCGACCTACCGCATGGCGGAAGCGCTGATTATCGCCACCGCACTGTACTTCTGCCTGACCTATCCGACAAGCAAGATCATTGCACATTTTGAAAGGAAGATGAGCGCCGGTGACAAACGATAAACTGATCCAGGTTAAGGACCTGAAGAAATACTACAAGGGCGACCGCATCAAGGCCCTGGACGGCGTGACGGTGGACATCAACCGCGGCGATGTGATGGTGGTCATCGGCCCCTCCGGCTCGGGGAAATCCACCTTTCTGCGCTCCCTGAACCTCCTGGAGGTTCCGACTTCCGGAAGCATCGTCTTTGAAAACGTGGACATCACGAAGAAAACGGGCCCGGACGGAAAGAAACTGGACATAGACCTGCACCGGCAGAAGATGGGCATGGTGTTTCAGCATTTTAACCTTTTCCCGCATATGACGATCCTGCAGAACATGGTCCTGGCACCGGTCCAGGTAAAAGGGGTCCCCCAGGCGGAGGCGGAGAAGAAGGCCCTGGAGCTTCTGGAACGCGTCGGCCTTGCGGACCGGGCTGACGCCTATCCGATCCAGCTCTCCGGCGGCCAGAAACAGCGCGTGGCCATTGTGCGCGCCCTGGCGATGGAACCGGACGTGATGCTCTTTGACGAGCCGACCTCGGCTCTGGACCCCGAAATGGTCGGGGAGGTCCTTGACGTCATGCGGGAGCTTGCCCGCGAGGGCATGACCATGGTGGTGGTGACCCACGAAATGGGCTTTGCCCGCGAAGTGGGCAACCGGATCCTCTTCATGGCTGACGGAAAGCTTCTGGAAGAGGGAAGCCCGGATGCAATCTTCAATCATCCGCAAAACCCGCGGCTGCAGGACTTCCTGTCCAAGGTGCTGTGATGAGGGCGGATAAGCTTGAGGCCCTCTCCGTCATCGACCGGCAGGCCGATTTCTTCCGCGAACTGGCGGATGAAATCTGGGACCACCCGGAGCTCTCCCTGAAGGAATTCCGGGCCGCGGACCTCTATTGCCGAAAGCTTCGCGAACTAGGCTTTGAGGTGACGGAAAAACTCTGCGGGATCGAAACGGCCTTCTGCGGCCGCTTCGGCAGCGGCGGACCGGTGATCGGCATTCTGGGAGAATTTGACGCCCTCTCGGGCCTCAGCCAGGAAGCCGGAAGCACCGAGGCAAAGCCCCTCGTCCCCGGCGGGAACGGTCACGGCTGCGGCCACAATCTGCTTGGCGTGGGCTCCCTCGCTGCGGCCTGCGCCGTCAAGGAATGGCTGGAGAAAACCGGCAGGCCCGGTACGGTGATCTTTTTCGGCTGCCCGGGAGAAGAGGGGGGAGCGGGAAAAGCTTTCATGGCCAGGGACGGCCTGTGGAAAAAGCTGGACGCCGCCCTGTGCTGGCACCCGAGCGATGTCAACCAGGTCAAAACCGGAACAAACAATTCCAGCATCCAGGTGCTCTATCGCTTCCGGGGCAAGGCGGCCCATGCCGCCGGAGACCCCTATAACGGGCGAAGCGCGCTGGATGCGGTGGAACTCATGAATATCGGGGTGCAGTTTCTGCGGGAGCACATGACCGACGACTGCCGGATCCATTATGCCATCACGGATGCCGGCGGGGTCTCGCCGAACGTGGTGCAGGCCAACGCGTCCGTCCTTTATATGGTCCGGGCGAATAAGGTGGCGGACTCCGTGAAGCTTCAGGCCCGGGTGGACGACATTGCCAGGGGCGCCGCGCTGATGACGGGGACGGATTTTGAACGTGTCTTCATCGACGGCACGGCGGAGCTTCTTCCGAACTTCTGCATTGAAGAGGCCCTGTATCGGAACCTGGAGGAGATCGGTGTGCCGGCTTATACAGAGGAGGATCGGCGTCTGGCCTCCGCCCTGAAAGCAAGCTATCCCGGAAGCGGCATTGCCGGCGTCTACGGCATCCGGGATCCCGAGATTGAAAAGACGCTCCGGCGGCTTTCCGGGAACGGAGAAAAGGCGATTAACGACTTCATTCCGCCGCTCTATTCCACCACGGCCTTCAGCCCCGGCAGCACGGATGTGGGGGATGTGAGCTGGCTTACGCCGACTTCCCAGATCGAGACCGTCTGCTGGCCCGCGGGTGTCCCCGGCCACTCCTGGCAGATCGTGGCCTGCGGGAAAAGCGAACTTGCCCACAAGGGAATGTTTCTTGCGGCAAAGGTGCTGGCCGGAACCGCCGTCGACCTCCTGTCGGACGGGAAGCTCCTGGCCCGGGTCCGGGCCGAATTTGAGGAGCGGTCCGCGGAGGGCTATGTCTGCCCGATTGAGGAGAACGCGGTCCCGATTGCGCTCTGAGGGATAAGCCAAACAGAATCCCCCGCCGCACGAAGAGATTCCGGCGGCGGGGGATCGGTTACAGGGGGGGCGGCGGAGGCAGCAGACCTTTTCCCGGGTTCAGCGCGTATAGTCCTCCAGACGGCGGATGCTCCCCTCCAGCTCATCCGGAGCGGCGAGGGCCTCCATCGCGGCCTCCGGCGTGTCGCAGAGAGACAGAAGCGCGAGGCAGTTCCGGCTCATAAAGCCCTGTTCGGCCATCTGTTCAAGGTATGCGACGAGGGGCGTATAAAAGCCCTTCGTGTTCAGCAGTACAAGCTGTCCCCGCAGCAGTCCGAGCTGGCGAAGGGTGATGGCCTCAAAGAACTCGTCCATGGTCCCGATGCCGCCGGGCAGGGCGAGAAAAGCCTCGCTTTCGGAGAACATCGTTTCCTTCCGGGCGGCCATGCTGTCGGTCAGGATCAGCTCGTCGCATTCCGGGAGCAGAATCCCGGGCTCATTAAACATCCGGGGCGCGATCCCGACGATCTTCCCGCCGGCGGCTTTTGCCCCGCGGGCGCAGGCCCCCATCAGTCCGTCGGCTCCGCCGCCGAAGACGACAGTGTGGCCCGCTTCGGCGAGCAGGCGGCCCATTGCCTCGGCTTCATGGTAATAGACCGGATCCAGCCGGCTGGAGGAGGCGCCGAATATACAGATCTTCATACACATTGATCCTTTCGCTTATGCTGCGGGCAGTATAACACGGAAGCGGCCCGGACGCAAGGAGAGAAGCAGGGGCGGAAAAGATGTGTCGGACAGGGCCTCTGAAGAGGGCAAAGGGATGAGGTTTGAAAATCCCGGAAATGCTTGACAAGTGAATAAATATTCACTATAATACCTCCGTCAGTTCCGATTACGGGCTGAATGAACAGAAAGGACAGATCAAGATGAAAAAAATCATTTCTTTGACACTCGTTTTCATGCTGGTTCTCAGCGTTGCGGTATACGCCTCGGCTGATGACAGTAAGTTGATTCTCGGAACCAGCGCGGATTATCCCCCGTTTGAATTCATGTACCTGGATGAGAACAATGAGATGGTCTACGGCGGCATTGATGTTGACGCTGCCGGTTACATCGCCGAGCAGATGGACCGCGAGCTGGTGGTCGAGAACATGAGCTTTGACTATCTGCTGGTTGCCCTCTCCAAGGGAGATTATGACATTGTCATGGCGGCGATCGAAGACACCCCCGAGCGCCGGAATGCGGCGGACTTCTCCGATCCTTACTATACCGACATGCCGGCCATGATCGTGGCCCGGAAGGCCGACGCGGATCAGTACAAGACCCTGAAAGATTTCTCCGGCAAGGTCGTCGGTGCTCAGACTGCCACCACGAAGGAGGACATTGTCCGCAACGACATGGAGGGCGCGGAACTCGTTTCCATCCAGAATGTCAATGATCTGATCAATCAGCTGGTATACAACAAGCTCGACGCGGTCGTTCTGGACGGCGCGGTTGCCACCAGCTTCGTAGAAGCCAACAGCGACCTTGCGATCGTTGATGCGTCCTCCGAACTCGGTGAGGCAGCTCCGTACTGTGTCGCGGTTGCAAAGGGCGACCCGAAGGGGCTTCTGCCGGAGATCAATGAGGCCATTGCGAAGATGATGGAAGAAAAGGTCATGGACGAATTCGTTGAGGCAGCCAACGCCATCAATGACGCCGGCGAGGCCATCGAAGTCTCCGTCGACGCACCGGAAGAGGGCTGATTAGCTCCGCACACATATCTGTAAAAGATATAAAGAAAAATAGTATGCGTTGCCTGAAGTGCTTCAGGCAACGCATCAGTCTATCGAAAGGATTCTGTTATGTGGTGGAGCAATCTGTTTTCTAATATGTCTCCGGCATCCTTCTTCAACTTCTCTTTCCTGCCGAAGTACGGCCCGTATTTTCTGAAGGGGATCGGGTACACCCTGCTTCTTGCGGTGGTCTCGGTACTTCTGGCAGTGGTCCCGGCGCTGCTTCTGGCCATCATGCGCCTGAGCAAAAACAAGCTGGTGAAGGGGATTTCCGGTGCGTACATCGCTGTGTTCCGCTCAACGCCTCTGCTGGTCCAGTTGAGCATCATCTACTTCGGCCTGTTCGGCGCCATCACCATTCCACGCATCACAATCCTAGGCTTTGTGGATATCAGCCGGTTTATTCCCGGTGTAGTGGCGCTGGCCTTAAACTCCTCGGCCTATGTGGCGGAGATTTTCCGCGGCGGCATCCTTGCCGTGGACATCGGCCAGACCGAGGCGTCACGTTCTCTTGGCCTCTCAGCATGGTCGACGATGCAGCTGGTGGTTCTGCCGCAGGCGATCAAGAATGTCCTGCCCGCCCTGGCCAATGAAATCGTCACCATGGTGAAGGAATCCTCCATCT
>CAMKEK010000018.1:0-15090 GCA_946411545.1 uncultured Clostridia bacterium | reverse complement strand
GAGCAGCTCTTCGCCGAGGCGGAGGAGTTCACCGCCCGCCGCTATGCCAAGTACAGAAGGCTGGCCGGTGAATAATCCGGAGCCGGGCCCCGCCTGACAGAGACAAAAGAATCAAGAACAGCGAAAGAGCGAAGCGACCGGAGGTCTTCCGGGCGGCTTCGCTCTTTTGAAAATAGGGACGGGCCGGCGGTGTGAGGGGGAACAATCTTGCCCTTGTCAGACGGCCGGCCGGATGATAGAATACGGCGAAAGACGATCAACGTCCGGTGAAACAGCGAGGACGGGAGGGGGAGAAGCGCGATGAAGAATACCGGAAAAACAAACGTGATGCGGGTCCTGGACAGCCTGAAGATCCCGTATGTCAGCCACTTTTATGAAGAGGACGCAAGTCTCAGCGGCGTAGAGGTCGCCCGGCTCCTGGGGGAGGAGATCGACCGGGTGTTCAAGACGCTGGTGACGGAGGGAAAGAGCGGACAGCACTATGTGTTTGTCATCCCGGTGCGGGAGGAGCTCGACCTGAAGAAGGCGGCAAAGGTCTCCGGCGAGAAGGCCATCGTCATGATCAAGCAGAAGGAGCTGCTTCCTCTGACCGGTTACATCCACGGCGGCTGTTCCCCGATCGGCATGAAGAAGCCGTTTCCGTCTTTTCTGGACGAGACGGCGGAGCTGTTCGACACGGTCTGTGTCAGTGCCGGAAAGGTCGGGGCCCAGGTGGAGCTGAGTCCGCAGGACCTGATCCGGGCGGCGGAGCTCACCACGGCAGATCTGGTCACGGATGACAGGGGCGCCTGAACAAAGGAGAAAGGAAAGCCCGGTCGCAAGACCGGGCATGAAGACAATATGACGCTGGAAGAAGCAAAGAGACAGATTCTGCCGGGGCGCTACCGGCACTTTAAGGGAAAGGAATACGAAGTACTGGACATTGCGCAGCACTCCGAGACCGAGGAGCCGATGGTGGTGTATCGCGCCCTCTACGGAGCACACGGGCTCTGGGTGCGCCCTGCGCAGATGTGGCTGGAGACCGTGGAGCGGGACGGATATGTCTTCCGGCGCTTTACCCGCGTCAGCCCCGGCGGACGCTATGCGGCCTTTGACGTGGAAACGCCGAACAGCCGGAACGACCGCATGAGCGCCATCGGCGTCACCGTGATCGAGAACGGAGAAATCGCAGAGGAGTTCTATACCCTCGTCAACCCCGAGACGCGTTTCGACCCCTTTAATATCCAGCTCACCGGGATCACGCCGGCGGCCGTGGAGGCGGAGCCGACCTTCCCGGAAATCTGGGCAAAGCTGGAGCCGCTGTTCTCGAATGCCGTCCTTGTGGCACACAACGCCACCTTCGACCTGGGGGTGCTGGCCAAGTGCCTCCGCGACTATGACATCCCCTGGCAGACAAGGGTGAAGTACGCCTGCACGGTGCGTATGAGCCGGCAGATGCATCCGGAGACGGAAAACCACCGGCTCAACACCATGTGCGAGTGCCTTGGCATTGCGCTGGATCACCACCACGCCGGCAGCGACAGCCATGCCTGCGGGGAAATCCTGCGCCGGTATCTGGATGAAGGAATCGAGATGGATCGCTTCATCCGGACCTATGACCTTCAGACCGGAAGGACATTGCGTTAGTCGGCGGCTTTTGTGATGTCCACCAGGGTATAGCTGCGGCTGCCGAAACCGATCTCGTCCGCGTGATCGAGCGTATGGAGACCGGCAAGCTCGTCAATGCGGTGCAGAAGCTTCTCGTTTCCGTCCGCCTCCCATACAAGATCCAGACAGGCCTGATCCAGCGCGACCGGATCGGTGGAGGCCAGAATGCCGATGTCGTGGATGTCGGGCTCTTCGGGATAGCCGTCGCAGTCACAGTCAATGGAAATCCGGTTCATGACGTTGATGAAGACCACCTGATCACCCAGGTAGTCGCAGACGCCCTTGGCGGCCTCGGCCATGGCTTCGAGAAACTCAAGATGCAGCTCGTCATGCCAGTGGGTGTCGCTGGTTCCGCCGGAATGGATGCGGACTTTCCCCATTGCGGAAGCCAGACCGATGGAGGCGTTCTTGATGGCGCCGCCGTAACCGGCCATGGCGTGTCCCTTGAAATGGGACAGCACAATGTAGGAGCCGTAGTCGGGGAAGTGATCGCCCACAAGGTCGCCGGTCAGGCGTATGCCGCCGGTGACCGGGATCTCCATGCTGCCGTATTCATCCAGAATCTGGAAGTCTGCGATGTCGGTGAAGCCGTGATCCTCGGCAACCTGGTAATGCTCGGCGGTCGCCGCGCGGGAGCCGCCGTAGGCCGTGTTGCACTCAACAATCGTTCCGTCGACCAGATGCACCAGGTCGGCGATCAGCTCGGGCCGCAGATAGTTGCTGTAGGGCGGCTCGCCGGTGGAAAGCTTTACCGCCACGGGGCCGACGGGCTTCCAGTTCAGCGCCTCATAGACCGCGACAAGACCCTCCGGAGAGATGTCGTCCGTAAAATAGACGATAGGCTTCTCCGGTTCTTCCGCATATGCCATCCCTCCGGCGAGAACGCCCAGGACAAGGCACAGTGCCGTCAGCAGAGAAAGTGTTTTCTTCATGCATGGATCCTCCTTTTTTACAGATACGGATTACAGAATCAGGTTGACCGAGATGCCGGTCAGCAGGGAAAAGACAAGAACAAAAGCCCAGTAGAGCAGGAAACGCTTCATCCCAAGCACGATTTTCAGCGCTCCGAGATTCGTGATCTTGGTGGCCGGGCCGGTGAGCATGAAGGCTGCCGCGCTGCCGATGCTCATCCCTTCCCAAAGCCACTCCCGCAGAAGCGGGATCGTCCCGCCGCCGCAGGCATAGAGCGGTACGCCGATGGTCGCGGCCATCAGAACGCCCCAGGCCTCGTTGCCGCCGAACAGCGCGACCATGCGCTCCTGCGGCACATAGCGCTGAAAGAGGGCGGAGAGCAGGACGCCGAACAGAAAATACGGCCCCGTCGCCCGGATGTTGCGGCCCACATTCAGCAGATAGCGGATCAGAAGATTGGGGTGCGTGTCGTGACCGGCGCGTTCCTCAAAACCGGAGAAATCAAAAAAGCTCCTGTCCCGATAGAAAACGCAGAGCAGCAGGCCTGCGGCGCAGCCGCAGAGAAAGCAGGAGACGATCCGCACCGTAAGCACTTCCGGCCCCAGCGCGGCGCTGTAGACGATGAGCTGGGGATTCAGAAGAATCGAAGCCATCATGAAGGCCGCCAGCCAGTCATGGCGCATTCCCTGCCGGGAAAAGGACGCGGCAATGGGAATGGTCCCATACATGCACAGCGGTGAGGCGATGCCCAGCAGGCAGGCGGGAACGATCCCGAAGACGCCCCATTTTTTCCCCTGCATCCGGCGGAAAAGATTGTGGATTCCATCTTTGGCGAAAACCGAGATGAAGGAGCCGATGGCAATGCCCAGAACCCAGTACCAGAAGATCTGCCGGAGCTGAAGCTCGGAGTAATAACGGAGATAGATAAATTCGCGCCGAAGAATATGAAATAATTCGCTCATGGACATCTTTCTTTCCCGCCATTTTGGCGGGAATTCTGTTTTATTTCCTGTCCGACCGATTCGGGTCCGTGCGGCGGGATCGCCTGTCATGCCCGCTTTCCCGATAATACGCGGCTTTTCTGGCATACATGGCGTGGTCCGCCTCAATGACGAGTTTTTCGACCGTGATCCCCGGATGTTCGCCGACAAGGGCATAGCCGGCGGCCAGGTTCAGACTTTTGACCAGAGTTCCGGTCCAGGAGGCGGTTTCCCGTTCCAGGCGGAGCAAAGCCGCGTCGGCCTGCTCCTTTTCCATTCGGGTCAGGACGATAAACTCATCCCCGCCGGTTCTGAAGCATTCGCCGCCGGTGAAAACCTTCGCAATGCAGCGGGCGGCACCGGTGATGAGCTCATCTCCCGCCTCGTGGCCGATGGTATCATTGACGGTTTTCAGCCCGTTGATGTCAATGGAAAACGCGGCCAGATCACCCGGAATCTCAGCGGGATCCGCGTAACGCTCCAGGGCTTTCATGTATGCGTGGCGGCTGAGCACACCGGTGAGGGCATCCGTCATGAGCTGGGTATACTGCTGCCGGATATGCTCATCGGTGTGCATCTGGTAGAATTCCGAGTAATGGATAAACATCAGCGTAACGCCCATCGTCAGCGCGATATACGCGGTCCGGTACTCACTGCCCAGCAGCTCCTGGATGCCGATGCCGACGATCACAAGAAACAGAACGGAATAGAGAGAAACGCGGTTTTGTCTGCGATAGGACCTTCCGTAAGACAGAAACTGTGCGGCCATCAGGATGATTACCAGAAGATAGACAAGGATATAAACCGTATAGAGTGGGCCGTGGGAATAATGGTTCTGATCGTCAATCACAATCATCCAGTGATTGAAGCAGGCCACAATCTGGAAAAGTGTGTTGGCGGCAAGCACGGCGATCAGGGCTTTGTACCACCGGTTGCGAAGCTTCATCTGCGCCGCGAGGGCGCCCCCCGCCAGAGGTGTGAGAACATAGTCGGCACATTTCACCCCGGCCAGGACCCATTTCGGAATGCTTTCATTGCCGTTTAACTGTATTCCGGTCCATTCGGCAAGCGCGGCAAGCGCAATAATCCCATAGGTGAGATAGAAGTGCCGTTTATCCTCTTTCGGGATCCAGCTGTTTTCCCAGAGCAGGATGCAGAGTACACCCAATGCCATCCAGGAAAGGATGATCAATACTGTATAGTAGCTTAGAATACCGGCTCCCTCCTCTCAGGA
Source organism: uncultured Clostridia bacterium (assembly GCA_946411545.1). Classification (GTDB taxonomy): domain Bacteria; phylum Bacillota; class Clostridia; order Oscillospirales; family Oscillospiraceae; genus Limivicinus. The sequence continues at coordinate 10,317 of CAMKEK010000018.1, read as the reverse complement.
TTAACGCGGCGGACGCTTACCTCCTATAGTTGACGATTCACTTCCCGTATCATAGATCTTACGCTTCGCGCTTCGGGCGGCGCAGGAAACCCTGCCGTTTCCGACGGGCGCGCTTCAGTTCCAGAAATCGGTGCCCGAGACGCCGTTTTTCGCCGCGCGATAGACGGGTTCCTTCCCGGCTTTGCGCTGGGCTTCATAGTCCTTCAGGGCGGCCAGCGCGGGCTTTGCCAGGATCAGGATGACCGGAACGTTGATGAGCACCATCAGGGCCTGAAGAAGATCGGCCGTATCCCACGCGAGCCCCGCCGAGATGACCGCGCCCAGGAAAATCAGCGCGGTGGCGCAGAGGCGGAAGATGAGCATGAAGGTCTTGCTCGGCTCACGCTTCATGATGAAGCGGAGGCAGCCTTCGGTGTAGTAATAGTTGCCGAGAAGCGTGGTAAAGGCAAAGAGGCAAACGGCTGCCGTCAGGAAGACAGGACCGAAGTCACCCAGCACAGCGCGGGTGGACGCCTGTACATAGGCGGCGCCGGCGGCGTCCGCGGTGGGAAGCACACCGGAAAAGAGGCACATGAAAGCGGTGGCCGAGCAGATCAGCAGCGTGTCGATAAACACGGATAACATCTGGACAAGGCCCTGCTTGGCGGGGTGCGCCACATCGGCGGCGGCCGCCGCGTTGGGCGCGGAACCCATGCCGGCTTCATTGGAGTAGAGGCCGCGCTTGATGCCCCACATGATGCAGGAGCCGGTGAAGCCGCCGAAGATGGCCTTGAAATCAAAGGCGGAGCGGAAAATCATGCCGAATACGCGGGGAAGACTGGAGATGTTCATGATCACGACGATCAGGGAGACAACAACGTAGAGAAGGCCCATTAACGGGACCAGCACTTCGGTCACCCTGGTAAGGCGTTTGCCGCCGCCGAGAACGCAGATCCCGAACAGAACGGCGAGCACGGCGCCGATCACATAGCGGGTTCGTGAGCTGTAGAAAGAAAAGACGCTGAAGGTGTCCTGGGTGTTATATGCCGCGAGCATGTTATATCCGACCACGTAGGTGAGGATCAGAACAACGGCAAAAACCACACCGAGCCAGCGTTGCCCGAGGGCATCCTGCATGTAATAGGAGGGACCGCCGTAGCTGCCTCCGTCGCGATCGCGTTTTTTATAGATCTGTGCCAGGGTGGATTCCACAAAGGCAGAGGCGCCGCCGAGGATGGCCGTAATCCACATCCAGAAAATGGCGCCGGGGCCGCCGAGGCAGAGCGCGGTGGAGACGCCCATGATGTTGCCGGTGCCGACACGGGAGGCGGTAGAGACCATCAGGGCGCCGAAGGATGAGGTTGCGCCGAGATTGACCGGCTTCTCCTTTACGACACGGAGGGATTCCCCGAAGAGGCGAAACTGCAGAAGCCGGGTCTGAATCGTGAAATAGATTCCGGCCAGAATGAGAAGCAGAGGAACAATGTAGGGCTGGTAAAGAACCCCGCTGATGGCGTTAACGACATTGTCAATGGCTTGAATCATGACTGCTCCTCCTTGCCTTTCATGCAGATCCTGTTCTGCAAATCGGCATATTCATATTTATACAAATAATTCTACCATAATAAATCGGCTTCTTCAACTGATAAATTGTGCCGTGATCGAACGGAAGGAGGGCGGAAGACGTCGCCCGGCCGCTTCCCGAATAAGAAGGGCCGGATGCAGCAAACATACTTGACGCTGCTGCAATACGATGGTATTCTGTTTTTAATCAGAAAAATACCGGCAATGATCATTCCATTTGAATGCGTGCGGAGCGGAGCCCGCCGCAGGACGTCAGAAAGGAGAGCAGAATTCATGGTACATAAAAATCCAATTCCGCATGAGACCGGGCATAAGTTTATTACCTTTGGAGAAATCATGCTGCGGCTGACTCCTCCCAACTACGGAAAAATCCGCGTTGCCAACAGTTTCGAAGCCAGCTATGGCGGAAGCGAAGCCAATATTGCCCTGTCACTTGCCAATCTGGGCGTGGACAGCACGTTTTTCAGCGTGGTGCCGAACAACTCGCTGGGGAAAAGCGCAATCCGCATGCTGCGCAGCAACGACGTCCATTGCACGCCGGTGATTCTCTCCACGCATGAGGAGACCCCGACCCATCGCCTGGGGACCTACTATCTTGAAACGGGCTACGGCATCCGGGCCAGCAAAGTCATCTATGACCGGAAGCACAGCGCCATTACGGAATATGACTTCAACAAGGTGGATGCCGCGGCGCTGCTGGACGGCTTTGACTGGCTCCATCTGAGCGGCATTACGCCGGCGGTCGGTCCAGGCTGTGCCGAGTTTACCCTCAGACTGATGAAAACCGCGAAGGAAAAGGGCCTGACGGTCAGTTTCGACGGGAATTTCCGCAGCAAGCTCTGGAGCTGGGAAGAGGCGCGGGACTACTGTACCCAGTGCCTGCCGTATGTGGATGTGCTGCTCGGCATCGAGCCTTATCATCTCTGGAAGGATGAAAACGACCACAGCAAAGGCGACTGGAAAGACGGGGTCCCGCTCCAGCCGGGATATGAGGAGCAGGATGAAATCTTCCAGCGTTTTGTGGAACGCTATCCGAATCTTTCCTGTATTGCGCGGCATGTCCGCTATGCCCACAGCGGCAGCGAGAACAGCCTGATGGCCTATATGTGGTATCAGGGGCACACCTTCGAGAGCAAGTTTTTCACGTTCAATATCCTGGACCGTGTCGGCGGGGGCGATGCCTTTGCCAGCGGCCTGATTTACGCCATGATGCATCAGTACAAGCCGATGGACATGGTGAACTTCGCCGTGGCCAGCAGCGTCATCAAGCATACGATTCACGGCGATGCCAACATCACCGATGACATCGAGAGCATCCGGAACCTCATGAATATGAGCTACGATATCAAGCGATAAGCTCGAAGAGGCCCGACGGACAGGCATTCATCTCAGAGAATATAGGCATAAAAATCCCCCGGCAGGTCCATCTTTTGGACCTGCCGGGGGATCGTACTGTCCGGATGCTTATTCGGCTTTGGCGGAAGCGGCTTCGGCGGCCTTGATCTTCGCCATCTCTTCCTCTTCGAGGACGCGGTAGGCGACCTTGCCGACCAGGGTTTTGGGCATGTCATCCTTGAACTCGATGTCATAAGGCATGGCATATTTGGCAATATTCTTGCGGCAGTAGGCAAGAAGCTCTTCTTTGGTCTCGTCGGTCTGGGGCGTGCCGGGGACGAGCTTGACAAAGGCCTTGACCTTCTGCATCTTGTAGGGGTCGGGAACGCCGATGACGCAGCTCATCTGGACCTTCTCGTGGGCGTCGAGGATGTTTTCCAGCTGACCGGGATAGACGTTGTAGCCGGAGGAGATGATCATGCGCTTGGCGCGGCCCTTGAAGTAGATGAAGCCCTCCTCGTCCTGGGTGCCCAGGTCGCCGGTATAGACCCAGGTGAGGCCGTCGGCGTGATGGCGAAGAGTCTGGGCGGTCTCTTCGGGGTGCTTCATGTACTCCTTCATGACCGTGGGGCCGGCAAGCAGAATCTCGCCCTCCTCGCCGTAGGGAAGCTCCCGGTCGGTGCCCGGCTCGACGATCTTGATGTAGGTGTCGGGGAAGGGGATGCCGATGCTGCCCTCCTTATAGCGGGCAGGAGGCGTGAGGCAGCAGGCCGTGACGGTCTCGGTGGTGCCGTAGCCCTCGCGGACCTGAATCACGGCGTTGTGCTCATAGAGGAACTTGTCGAACTTTTTCTTCAGCTCAATGGAGAGACTGTCACCGCCGGAAAAGACGCCCTTCAGGCAGCTGAGGTCCGCACCGTCCATGCTGGGCAGGCGGAGCAGCGCTTCATACAGGGTCGGGACACCGGCGATGAAGTTGCAGCGGTACTTGGTGATGAGCTTGGCATAGCTCTGGGCCGTGAAGCGCGGCACCAGGATGCAGCGGCCGCCCTGGGCCAGCATGGAGTGGATGCAGACGCCGAGGCCGAAGCCGTGGAAGAGCGGCATGGCCGAAAGCATCTTGTCACCCGGCTTGAACATGGGGTTCGTGGCGATGATCTGCTGGGAAAGAGCGTTGAAGTTCCGGTTCGTCAGGACGATGCCCTTGGTGGTGCCGGTGGTGCCGCCGGAGTAGAGGATGACGGCGGGGGCGTCGGAGGGACGGCTTACCTTGTAGTTGTAGAAGCAGTGATCCGCCAGATGCATGAACTCCTTCCAGCGGATGACCGGCGCGTCCTTGGGGATCTTTTTGATCTTGCGGCCCTCGGTGAGCATATAGCCGGCGCGGACCGGCTTGGAGAGCGCGTCCTTGACCGAGGCGATGATGATGTTGACGACCTTGGTGTTCTCGCGGATGTGCTCAAACTTGTGATAGAACTGGTCCAGCGTAATGGCCGTGACGGATTCGGATTCGTTGAGATAGAACTCGATCTCCTTTTCGGCGGAGAGGGGATGAATCATGTTGCCGATGGCGCCGACGAGGTTCACGGCATAGAACATGTAGATGGCCTGGGGGCAGTTCGGCATGGCGATGGTGACCTTGTCGTTTTCACGGATGCCGATGGTCTTGAGCGCGCGGGCACAGCGTTCGATCTCCCTTACCATCTGGCGGTAGGTGGTATGCTTGCCCATGAAGTCAAAGGCGATGTTGTTGGGGTACTGCTCGGCAATCTGCATGACCTTTTCAACCATGGAGCCTTCGAAGTAATCAAGGTGCATGGGAATCTGGTCCATCTGGTTCGCCCAGGGTGTTTTGGCGGTAATCGCTTCCATAGATAGTCTCCTGTCAGTTTCGATTGAGAATAATCAGAGTTTTGCGTTGTAATCGAAGTTGCTCGGCTGGCTCAGCGGCAGGTCGAGCAGTTCGGGATGGGCAAAGATGTATTTCACAAGCTTCAGGCTGCGGGCAAAGTAGAAGCCGTCCGCGATACGCTCGTCCAGGGTAGCGCCAATGTCGACCACATCACGGATCTGGGTGGTCCCGTCGGGCATGACACGCGCTTCCTTGTGGATGGTGCCGATGGTGACCATGATGCTGTTGGTGCCGTAGTTGTTCAGGTGGTGATAGACCGCGGGCGCCTGGATGCTGCCGAGGTTTGAGAGCAGCACGGAAGAATAGTTCGGGTCGCCGTCGGTGATGGCCTTCGGGTTCAACCCCCAGAAGTCCAGCCACCGGATCACCCGGATCGCCGCCATGAGCAGGATCCTCGGGATCTTTGCAAAGCCGTCTACCACCGCGTCGATGCCGCCGGTGGAGCTTTCGCTCTTGCGGGTCTCGCGGACTTCGCCGGCGATCTTGTAGCTCATGGTGTCGAGGGTTTCGTCCTCTTTCGGAATGAAGAACATGAGGGCTTCTTCCCCGTTGTCCTGGAAGCGGCGCTTGCAGACGAAGCTGAGGCTGATGTCATTGTGCTCGTACATCCTTCGGCCCTGAATGAAGTAGTTCATTTTCGGCCGCTCTTTGAGCATGCGGGCGACAGACATGATGAGCGCGTGAAACACCGTGGTCTTGTAGTCGGGATGGGTGGCGTTTTTCGCGTCCAGATAGGGCAGCAGCTCCGTCACGTCGAAGCTGTCCTTCATGAAAACCTCGGCGTCGGTGCGGTTGGGCATCAGGTGCCCCATGACGGTCTGAAGCCCGGGTACATCCCTTACCCAGCGTGCGTCTCTGCGATCGCCCCAGCGGCGTTTCGGTTTCGTATCGGCCATATGATTATCCTCCCGGATCAATCTTTCAAAATTCTGAAGGGATTGTACCCTATCTGCCGGGAAAATACAAGTAAAATCATGCTGTTTGAAGAAAAAAAGAGCAGTTGGACGAAAATGTCCAACTGCTTTGCAAGACGGTGTCATAAAATTGCACGGAAGGCCGACAGACCTTCGGCACAGGGAAGGGAAAATCAGCTCAGAACGGGCACAATCCCGCTGGAATTTCCTGCCCCGTAGGTAAGGCGGATAAAATCCAGAAAGCGCAGAACGGCCGGGTGTGGATCCGGCCGATAAAAGATCCCGTAAGGGAGGGAGAAGGTCGGGATCAGAGGAACGACCGACATGTTGATCAGAATGTCGTGAAAGCAGAGAGGCACCAGCTGAACATCACCCGTGAAAGCGGATTCCCAGAACATGTTCATGCCGTTTCCAAAATGATAGACGACATTTGCACCGTGGTCACGCAGATGCTTGAGCAGCTGCGTGATGGTGTCACAGGAACCGTCATTGATGGTGATCACGGTTTCTCCGCGCAGATCCTCCGCCGTGATCACGGATTTCTGGGCGAGGGGATGCCCCTGAACAAAGGCACAGCCGAAGGGGACCTGACAGATCTCCAGGAAGCGCCAGTCCCGCATCCATGGAATGTTGCTATTGAGACTCTCAATCAGGTCAGTAGTTTCCGGAATCTGCTCTCCGACGTTGATGCTGGCCATCTGAATTCTGCAGTCCGGATCCTCTGCGGAAAACAATACCCACAGGTCATAGAGCAGACGGCACTTTTCCAGCATGGAGGTACCGATGCAGATGCTGTTTTCCGCAGAGACAACGGAACGGATGCCGGCGCGCAGCTCATCGCCCATTCGGATAAAGCTGTGTCCGTGCGCTTCCAGATATTCCCCGGCCGGGGTCAGGGTAACGCCTTTGCTTGTACGGAGAAAAAGTTCCACGCCGAGATCCTTCTCCAGCACCCGGATCTGATGGAGTACGGCACTGGGGGTCAGATACAGCTCTGCGGCGGCTTTGGAGAAACTGCCGCTTTCAATTACGGTGAAAAATGTTTTCAGCTGAGGGTTATACATAAGAGCGTCCTCCTCGCCATAATACAGGTCAAAACAGATGACGGCCGACTGCAGAGAGCAAGCGGGCATTTAATATTATTAAATGCCATTATAAAAGATCTGAACTTCAAAAGCAACGGGATTCTAAAGTATAATACAGACAGAATTTCCAAAATGTTTAAAGGAGGAATTCCCATGGCAAAATTCATTTCCCGTCGTGACTTCCTGAAGGGCACCGCAGCAGGCGCTCTGGGCCTTGCGGCCGGCAGCCTTTTCGGCGGCAAAGTCGAGGCGAAAGCGGAGGGCCCCGGCGGCCCGGCCCCGGCGGAAGTCAGCCCGAACCCCAACATCACCTGGGACGATATCTTCGCCACCAGCTATTCCCAGGCGAACCGCCGCTCCAATCCGGATGCCAAGGCGCCGGAGAACCCGGAGGAGTATATCGTCCAGAAGGGCAACGGCGATATCGGCCCCTCCCTGATGGTCGGCACCGTCGGCGCACTCGGCATCACCGAGGACAAGTTCATGAACAACAAGCCGGCATGGCTCGGCGATGAGCCGGATCTCTCCGGAAAGGTCTCCTATACAAAGGAAGCGGACGTCCTCGTCATCGGCTCCGGCCAGGCGGGCACCTCCGCCACGCTGCACTGCGCCGACCAGGGCCTGAAGGTCATCTGCTGCGAAGTGCAGACCTGGGAAGAGTATGACAACTACGCCTGCGACCTCACCACCTACAACTCCAAGTTCTTCCTGGACAAGGGCGCCGAGAAGTATGACCCCAACGACATCTTCACCGAGTACATGAACAAGGCCCTCGGCCATGCCAACCAGAAGATCGTCATGGACTATGCCAAGCGCTCCGGCGAGGCGCTGGACTGGATGCTGGCCTATCTGCCCGAGGACTATGTGGCGAAGTATGCCCACGCCTGCAACTACAAGGGCAACAAGGAGTTTGACGGCGTCTGCAGCGGAAGCAGATACTTTGTCGGCATGACCCAGTGGCGCGACACCGGCACGGAGAGCAACACCAACAACAATATGTGGCCCTACACGGTCCGCCTGCTTCAGCAGAAGGCGCAGGAGCTCGGTGCGGAATACATCTACGGCGCACAGGGCCTCACCCTGGTGCATGACAACGGCCAGGTCACCGGCGCCATCTTTACCGATGTGGACGGCAATTACTTCCAGGTCAACGCCAAGGCGGTCGTTGTGGCGGCCGGCGACTTCGGCGGCAACCCGGACATGCGTCTCGACCTCTGCGACCAGCTTCGCAACCTGGCCTGGTCCTACGGCCTGGACCGTACCGATGTCAACAACGTCGGCTCCATGGGCCGTGACGGATCCGGCATCCGCATGATGCTCTGGGCAGGCGCCACGATGGAAGCCGGTCCCCGCGCCGGTCAGGCGGCAGGCATCAACTCCAGACCCAGCTTCCCCTTCGGCGGTGTGTGGCCCATTTTCGGCAACGACGGCAAGCGCTTCTTTAACGAGACCATCACCCGTCACGGCTCTGTCGGCTATCTGGACATGCTGCCGGAAGGCCTGAAGATGGCCTGTGTCACCGACTCCAACTGGGACGAGTACTGCGAGTATCAGGCCTATGACCACCAGGCCATGGACCGCAGCAACGACTATATGCTGGAAAAGGTCCGCAAGGACATGGCAAACTATGTCGCCGGTCCGGACGGATTCTCCGTACAGGCCTTTGCCCGCTACGGCAACGACCCCACCACGCTGTATGCCGCCGAGACGCTGGAAGAGCTCGCCGACATCATCGGCTATGAGGGAGACGCCAAGCAGGGCTTCCTGGATGAGATCAAGCACTGGAACGAGATGTGCGATGCCGGTTATGACAGCGACTGGGGCGCAGACAAGAGCCTTATGCACTTCAAGATCGAGAAGGCCCCGTTCTTCGCGGCAACCTCGGTCACCGGCGGCAAGCCCTCCGGAGGCCTCTGCCAGCATGCGGCGGTCTGCACGGACGGCGAGTACCGTGTCCTGAAGGGCGACAAGAGCCCGATCCCCGGCCTCTATGCCGTCGGCAACAGCTGCGGCCAGCGCTACGGCGTGCAGTATCACACCCCGACCGCCGGCAACAGCTGCGGAAGCGCCTTCACCACGGGCTATCTCGCGGCCGAATACCTCGCGGCCGATCTGGAGAAGGGCATTGAAGCGCCTGCCGCCGCCGCGGCCGAAGAGCGCAGCACCAACGGCAAGTACTACGCCGGGACCTATACCTCTTCCAAGAATACCGGCTACAGCACGGTGACGGTCGAGGCGACCTTCTCCGAGGATGAGCTGCTGGATGTCAGCATCAAGTCCTCCGGCGATCAGGACCTCATGCCGCAGGATCTGAAGGACGCGATGGCCGCCGCCATCAAGGAAGCGGGCAGCACGGATGTGGACGCGGTCAGCTCCGCAACGCTGAGCTTCTCCCGCCAGGGCGTTATCGACGCATTCGCCGACATCCTTGCACAGGCCACCGCCTGATGCTATAATATGCTCAGCAGAGCGTACACAGAAAGAATAAGCGGAACCCATCGGCTTTGCCGGTGGGTTCTTTGAAAGACGGATCGGAAACAGACCTAACAGGCGGACCGGCATCACATCAAAAACGACCCGTCCGGAGACTCGTCAGCCGGACCGGCCGGATTCATGGGAGGAACACCTATGTCAGAGAAACAGTCAGTCGTCATGAAGCTGAACATCCCCTTCTGCACACGCAGGCCGTCCTTCATCGGAAGAGACCTCATCGAGACCGGAAAGACGGATCTGGTTCGCCGCTATGCGCTGGCCCTGGCGCAGGAGCTGGCGGCAAACGGGAAGGAATTTTCCGACTGCCGTGTGGAAGCGATCCGCCTGGGCGGCGGAACGGCCTCCATCGTGGGCGGGGAAGACTTCGACCGGCTGTGCCGCCTGATCCGGGAGCGTTACGATGTGGCGGAAGACGCGCCGATCACGATGCGCTGCTCCCCGGCGGATATCAACGGCGCCAACCAGCCTTTTTTCAACCGGAACCATGTGAGTCGCTATGACCTGGAATTCTACTCGCTGGAGCCGCAGGACTTCATCCATCTGGATTACCTGAACTATATGGACCAGCTGCCTTACATCTCTTCCGGATTTCTGCGCGCGTCCCAGAGACCGGTGATGGGCTTCGTGCTGCTGTACGGGAAAAAGACCGTCTCCCGCTACGGCTTCCGGCGCTCGGTGCTGGAGACGACAAGGCGTCCGGTGAGCCATGTACTGCTGCAGAAGTGCGCGGGAACGGACCGGATGAGCGAGGAAGAATGCGCCGCCCAGCTCGCGGAAGCGGCAGAGCTGCTGAAGACGGCGGGGTATCACGAATATCTGCCCAGGCGCTGGGCAAAGGAAGGCGGCGAAGACCGGTTCTGGACCATGAGCGCGGCGGGGACGCCGGTGCTGGCTTTCGGCCTCGGCGCGGTCACAAGCATCGACGGCGCGGTCTCCCGCAACACGACGGACCTGGAGCGCTATCTGAATTACAGCGGAGACTATGAAGCCATCACCGAGACGGTGAAACCGGTTT
>CAMKEK010000017.1:0-15366 GCA_946411545.1 uncultured Clostridia bacterium | reverse complement strand
CAGCCCGCCAGGGTCCGCAGCCACTTGTAGCCGTACACCTGATAGCCGCGCAGGACCTGACTCAGCTCCTCCGGAATTTCATAGTCCGAGTCCTTGACCGCGTTGAAGTCCTTGATGAGCCGGCGATAATGCCGGTCCCGCGTGGTATAGATCTCCTGGGCGTTTTCCAGCATCTGCTCCAGATAGAGCGCCCGATAGGACGGCACGCTGACATCTCCGCTCAAAAGATCTTTCCGGCTCAGCTGCAGCGTGTCCGTGAGGGCCGCCAGTTCCCCGATGCTCTCGTCCATGCGGATGAAGTCGCCGTTTTTCAGCCGGTGGTATTTCTTTTTCAGTTTATAGCTGTTCAGAATCTCGGCCAGCTCCGCCAGGGAAATATCCTCAGAGGAGATCTTCAGATCCATCAGCTCGCTCTCGACGGACACCCCCACCTGGACGCGGATGCTCTTCCGAACCGTCAGAGCGTCAAAGCGGTCGGTGCTCATCACCTCACCCATCCGCCAGAGGGCTTCCACGCCCTCCGTCAAGACGCGATAGACGCTGTCCTCATCGGGAGAGGAAGCCAGCGTACCGTCTTCCAGGAGTTCCGGGAAAAACTCCTCCACCCGGAGCAGCACCGTGCTCTCCCGAATCTGATCCCGGAAGTCTGTCGATGTCATCCTCTGCGCCTGCCAGTCCGTCAGGGCAAAGCTCGCCCGATCGCCGTAATCCGCCGTGGCTCTGCAGACCGGCGTCCCGTCCTCGACATCCAGGAAGAAACGGAAGCTGACTTCCGGCGGCAGGTATTGGAGAATCTCATCCCGGTCCGGCTCCGTGAGCGTCACGCTCTCGGTCAGTTCCGGTACAATGTGGTAATAGAAGTCGGTAAGGAAGTTTCTCCCGACATGCATATCCACCCAGCCGTGATCTGCCGCCGCCAGCAGCGGCTCCAGGGCGCGGGAATGCTCCCCGTCGATCCGGCTGAGCCGGTCATCATCCAGGCAATAGTGGGCATGCACTCCTTCGAGAACGCGCGGGAGCCGTCCCCGCAGGATCACGCCGTGAAAGGTTCCGTCCTCGGTCTCATCCTTGCGAAGTTCCAGCTCCATTCGCGGTACTTCATCGCTGACTTCAAGCCAGGTTTTCCCGGCGCTGCCGGTTTTCCGCTCGATGCGGCTGCCCAGCGCCAGTTCGTAAAAGTCGTCCAGCAGAGCGCCGTACAGGGTGATTCCCTGCAGTTTTTTCTGCCGGCCGTAGTTCTCTTCCTCATGGTGCTGCTTCTCCAGAACCGCCTGGCGAATCAGGTCATACCACTTTCGGTCCGTTTCGCCGAAGGTGTCGGAAGAGAAGTCCAGTCCCCCCTTGCTTCCCAGCGGGAACTCTCCTTCGTTCTGAACCGCTTCCACCAGGCTCTCGGGATTTCGCAGGACATAGAGCTTCTCGTCTGTCCCGATGCGGAAGCCCAGCATCAGCTCGGCGTCCGTGTCTTCAATTCTCGGTTCCAGCCGGACCGCGCGCCCCGGCTTCCGGACTTCTTCGGTCTCCTCCTGCGCAGAGTCCGCAGCCGCGGTGTTCCGGTAACGGCTCCAAAAGCTGTCCAGGAGTTTCCTGGCCTGCTGGTCGGTGGCATCCCAATAGCTCTTGTCTTTGAGCTCTTCGATGGTCTGAAGCAGAAGGGCAAGGCAGTGCTCGCAGATCTCCGTGCTCTCTCTGCCCACATAGTTGTTGTAGTAGCCTTTGCACCCATACACCGGGCAGTTCATCCCGGTTACTCTGTCCCGGGTGACGGAGATGCGTACCGGATAATAGTTGCCGCTTTTGAGATAGCCCCTGGCCACCAGCACCTTTCCGCTGCCCCCGCGATCCGTGCTGTAGCAGTTCTGCACTTCGACGTCGCGCAGCGTCCCGTCCTCCAGCAGCTTCTGCGCCTTCCGGTAGGTATCGGCGTAGATCTCGATGTTTCGGGTAAAGCGCTCGGGCATGTAGTAGCGGTATTCTCCCGTGGCAGCCGCTTCTGTGAAGGGATTGATTTTCACATGCCCCGGCATCATCGAGGAGGCTTTCTTCTCGCTTCGCGTGCCGGGAACTTCCCTCGCCACAATTTCATACAGTGTCGCCGCCATGTGCTTGCAGCGGCTTCCGTCCTGGGCATAGGGGCACTCGCAGCTCATGAACTCAACCCGGTCTCCCTGAATCCGGATCTGCACCTCGTACTCTTCTGTACCTTCCACGGAGGCGTAATAGAGGTCTCCGTCCTGGATCAGGGAGCGTACCTTATTCTTTTTGTAATACTCCCGTCCGCGCTGAAGAATCGCAGCAGAGAAGAGATGCTGCCACTGGAGCATGTCAGTCTGCCTCCAGCTTTCTCACCAGCTCATGCAGGGCGTTGGCCCGATGGCTGATGGCGTTCTTTTCCTCCGGGGACAGTTCCGCCGTGGTGCAGCCGCGCTCCGGCAGGATAAACAGCGGGTCATAGCCAAAGCCGTTGGTCCCCTTCCGCTCCGTTCCGATCTCTCCGTAAAGATATCCCTCGGCGGTCAGTTCCCTGCCGTCCGGGTAAACCAGGGCCATGGCGCAGGTATAGTGCGCGCGCCGGTCGGAAGCGCCCGAGAGCTTCTCCAGCAGCAGGTCGTTGTTCGCCTCGTCGTCCCCATGGACGCCCGCGAAGCGCGCGGAATAAATCCCCGGGGCGCCGCCCAGGGCATCTACACAGAGCCCGCTGTCGTCCGCCAGGGCACAGCAGCCGGAGAGCTCTGCGATCTCCCGCGCCTTCTTCAGCGCGTTCTGCAGGAAGGTCTCTCCGTCCTCCACGGTCTCATGCTCGATCCCGGCTTCCCGCATGGAAAGGATTTCTCCGAAATGGTCCCCCAGAATCGCTTTGATTTCAATCAGCTTGTGGGTGTTGTTGCTCGCGATAATCAGCTTCAATGTCTTGTTTCCTCCGATTCAGGCCGTCGCTTCCGGTTTTACAAATCCCGTGGTCACGCCATGGGCCGCAATCGCCGCCAGGGCGTCGTCCATGTCCTTCTCTTTCTCGCTCATGTAGTCGGCAAACTCCTTGCCCTCGTGAACAAAGACGACACGATAATAGTACCAGTTTGCCTGTCCGCAGCACATCCGGCCCCTGGTTTCCTGGACGCGGATAAAGGCCCGGTCGATATAGTCATAGGGGATGAATCTCGTCTTCAGGCCGTCACGGAAAAAGACGCCCAGATCGCCGACCCGGAGCTTGTCAAAGACTTTTGCCTGCTCGAAGTCCGCATTTACCTCCACTGTGTCCACAGCCCCGTTCACCCCTGCAAATTTCTTCTCTGCCATGGTGTCTGCCTCCTTTGGAAAAATATCTTTCTTATAATACATGGAAGCGCCGGAAAAAGCAAGCGAGAACCGGGAAGCGCACCGGAAGAAACTCCGCCGGATTCCCGGCGCAGCGCAGAGCAAATCTGCTTGTTGATTGTCTTTCTGATCGATGATATAATAAGATGTTAATTGAACGGTCCGCTCTTTCGCGGACGGAAAGGAGCTTTTATGCATTGCACACGTAAAGTTCAAGACGATCTGATCTGGGTCGGTGCCGATGACCGCCGCCTTCCCTTCTTTGAGGGTGTTTACGGTGTTCCGGATGGCGTCAGTTATAACTCCTATCTTCTTCTCGATGAAAAAACAGTGCTGTTCGATACCTGCGACAAGGCTGTTTATGAGATTTTCTTCGAAAACGTCGCTTATGCGCTGGGTGGCCGGAAGCTGGATTACCTGCTCATCTCCCACATGGAGCCGGATCATGCCGCTACCATTGAGAGCCTGCTCCTGCGCTATCCCGAAGCCCGCATTCTCTGCAACGCCAAGGTCAAGACCATGCTGGCCCAGTTCTTTGCGGCGGATTTTTCCGCTCGGATCGATCTGGTCAAGGAGGGCGATGTCTTCTCCACCGGGCGGCATGAACTGACCTTTGTCATGGCCCCGATGGTTCACTGGCCTGAGGTGATGATGACCTATGACAAGACGGATAAGATTCTCTTCACCGCCGATGCCTTCGGCACCTTCGGGGCGCTGAACGGCCGCCTGTTCAACGACGAAACCGACTTCTTCGCCGAGAACCTCAGTGAAGCCCGCCGCTACTACACCAACATCGTCGGGAAGTACGGCCCCCAGGTGCAGGCCGTCCTGAAAAAGGCCGCTGCTCTTGAGATCGCCACGGTCTGCCCGCTGCACGGCTTTGTCTGGCGCAGCCATTTCGGTGATTTCCTGGAGAAGTACCTGCTCTGGAGCAGCTACACCCCCGAGGAGCAGAGCGTCATGCTCGCCTATGCTTCGGTCTACGGCCACACGGAGAATGCCGCCAACATCCTTGCCGCCAAGCTGGTGGAGCGCGGCGTCCGGGTCCGGATGTATGACACGTCCGTCACCCCGGCGAGCTATATTGTCTCCGATGCCTTCCGCTGCAGTCATCTCGTCTTCGCCGCAACGACCTATAACGCCGGTGTTTTCGTCACGATGGAAAATCTGCTCCACGACCTCGCCGCACACAATCTGCAGAAGCGCAAGGTCGCTGTCATCGAAAACGGCAGCTGGGCCCCCACCAGCGGCAAGGTCATGCGTGAGCTGATCGCGCCGATGAAGAACATCGAGTTTATCGCCGACAATATCACCCTCAAGTCCGCCCTGGCCGCCGACCAGGAGGGCGCCCTGGATGCGCTTGCCGACGCCATTGCCGCGGAGATCAATCCCTCGCCTGTTGTGAGCGCGGCCGCCCCTGCGGCTGCAGACACCGCTTCCGCCGCCCCGGTTGCTTTGGACGTGGACGGAGGAGCCTTCCACAAGTTCACCTACGGTGTTGAGGTCCTCACCACCTGTGTCGACGGAAAGGACTACGGCTGCATTATCAATTCCGCCGGTCAGGCCGCTTCCGGGGATCCCAAGAAAGTGACCATCTCGGTCATCAAGAAGAATCACACCGCCGACATGATTGCGAAGTCCGGCAAGTTCAACATCTCCATTCTGACCGAAGACGCTCCCTTTGACCTCTTCAAGCGCTTCGGCTTCCAGAGCGGCCGCGATACCGACAAGTTTGCCGGTGTCACCTGGACCGAGCGCACCGCAAACGGAATCCGCTACATCCCGGAATATACGAATGCCGTTCTTGCCTGTGAAGTGATTTCCGTGCAGGACCTGGATGCCTCCGTCCTGTTTGTCGCCAATGTCGTCGAGGCGAAGGTCCTCTCCAAGGCGCCGTCCTGCACCTATGCCTATTACCATGCCCACATCAAGCCGAAGAAGAACCCCGCTCCCGAGCAGAAGGAAAGCTGGGTCTGCCGGGTCTGCGGCTATGTCTATGAGGGCGCGGAGCTTCCCGACGACTTTGTCTGCCCGCTGTGCAAGCATGGGAAGGAAGACTTTGAGCATATCGTGCCCGTCACCAAGAAGAAACAGAAAGGCTACGTCTGCACCATCTGCGGGCACTTTGAGCCCTGCGACGGTGAGCTCCCGGCTGATTATACCTGCCCGCTCTGCAAACACGGCAGAGATGACTTTGAACCCGCCGAGCAATAAGCCGGCAGACGGCATTCTCTTTTGCTGACAATCCCCCGCCGAAGTCAAAAACGGCGGGGGATTTTTTATCCTGTATTTGTCTGATTCATCTGACCGTGCTCCGACCGGCTCGGCATCAGAAACAGAATGGGTCCGGCAGGCCTTTTCAATTAACAAGCTCTGCTTCCAATGGAAAACACGTTCAGAAGCGGACCCGGCCTTCGGCGACAGCTTTCAAATGTGCGCCGTAAGGGCTCTTCCCGTAACGGTCCGCGGCTTCCAGCAGCTGATCCCTGCTGATCCACTTGTTGTAATAGGCGATCTCTTCCGGGGCCGAGATGGTGATGCCCTGGCGGTTCTCAATGGTCTCGACGAAATTGGACGCATCCAGAAGCGATTCAAAGGTTCCCGTATCCAGCCAGGCAAAACCGCGGCCCAGGATCTGGACATCCAGCAGACCATCCCGCAGGTACATCTCGTTCAGTGTCGTGATCTCCAGCTCGCCTCTCGCACTCGGCTTGACCTGATTTGCCCGCCGGCTCACATCCCCGGGGTAGAAATAGAGTCCCGTGACGGCATAGTTGCTCTTTGGCTTCCGGGGCTTCTCTTCGATGCTTGTGGCCCTTCCGTGTTCGTCAAAGGCCACCACGCCGAAGCGCTCCGGATCGGTCACATAATATCCGAACACCGTTGCCCGGCCTTTCTTCTCGGCATCGTCCACCGCCTCCCGCAGGATCCGGCTGAATCCGTTTCCATAGAAGATGTTGTCTCCCAGAATCATGGCGCCCGGCTCACCGCCGAGGAAGCGCTCTCCCAGGATAAACGCCTGAGCCAGTCCGTCCGGAGAGGGCTGAACACAGTAGGAAAGCTGCATGCCAAACTGGCCGCCGTCTCCAAGGAGCGTTTCGAAGCGCGGTGTGTCGTCCGGCGTCGAGATGATCAGCACATCCCGGATCCCCGCCAGCATCAGGGTGGACAGGGGATAATAGATCATCGGCTTGTCATAGACCGGAAGAAGCTGTTTCGATGTCACCCGGGTCAGCGGGTAGAGCCGTGTACCGGAGCCCCCGGCGAGAATGATTCCTTTCATGCTCTTCTCCTCGATTTTTGTACTTTTTTTCAGTATACCAGCTCTGCCGCCGAAAGACAAGCGGAGAATCCGGATTTCCGGAATCTCCGCTTGTCTTTGTCCTCTGCCGAGACTTTTGTCCCTCGGTCGGGCATCTGTGTTTCCGGCTTTCGGCCCTGATGCTGCTTTCCCGATTTTCTTCTGCTTTTTTCGTTTCCTCGTTGAATTCCGTCTTCTGTTGTGGCATAATGCATCAGATATTCAAGATATACTGGAGATAAGCTCATGTCCGCTATCCGTTCATTCGTCCGCCGGGAACCCGTTCTGTTCATCGCCGCGCTGGCCGCTTTACTCACCTGTTTTTTCGTTCCGCCTGACAGCCGGTATCTCTCCTACCTCGACCTTCGAACCCTGTCTCTGCTCTACTGCCTGATGACGGTGGTCAACGGGCTGCGGCAGGCCGGTCTCTTCTCGCATCTGGCCCATTCGCTCTGTGTCACCGCGGCGAATCTGCGGACCATCGCGCTGCTCCTGGTCGGGCTCTGTTTCTTTACCTCCATGCTGATCACCAACGATGTGGCGCTGCTGACCTTCGTTCCCTTCGCCGTCGTCGTCATGGGACTGGCCCATCACCAGAAGGAACTGATCCACGTCGTGGTTCTGCAGACGGTCGCGGCCAACCTCGGCAGCATGCTCACCCCCGTCGGCAATCCGCAGAACCTGTATCTGTATTCCTTCTTTGACATGGGCTTCGGCGAATTTCTCCGTGTGACCGCACCGGTCTGGGGCATCTCGCTCGTTCTCCTGTTCCTGCTCTGCCTGCTCTTCAGGGCCGATCATCTGGACATCTTTCTCGGCGAAGCGCCCGGAATGGAGCGGGGGCCCATCCTGCTGCACATGGCGCTGTTCGTGCTCTGCTTGCTCGTTGTGCTGCGCGTGATTCCGTGGTACGTCATGCTTCTGCTCATCGTCGCGGTCCTGCTGGTCTTTGACCGCAGGCTGCTTCTGAAAGCGGACTTCATGCTGCTTCTGACCTTTGTCGCGTTCTTCATCTTCTCCGGAAACCTGGCCCGGATTGAGTCGGTCTCTTCTGCGATCCGCAGGCTGATGGCGGGGCGGGAGTATCTCGCTTCCCTGCTCACGAGCCAGGTGATCAGCAATGTGCCTGCCGCGCTTCTGCTCTCGGGCTTCACCTCAAAGTCCCACGCGCTTCTGCTGGGCGTCAATGTCGGCGGCCTCGGCACCCCGATCGCGAGCCTTGCCAGCCTCATCAGTCTGAAGCTCTATTCTCACTCGGAGCACGCCAGCCCCGGCCGCTTCCTTGCGGAGTTCCTCGCGGTCAATGTGGCGCTGATCCTGCTTCTCTCTCTGGTGGCGGTATGGGAGCTCCCTGGCTGAAGAAGCTTCCTCCGGTTTACATAATTCAGACGGATTTGACTTCATAAACAACATACGGACTTATGGCATAGCGACAGCACCATGTCATAAGTCCGTTTTTTTGCTCCCGGTTTTAGCCCAGGAGTCCGTTTTGCTGTCTGCCCGACAGGACAGGGTTTCTTTGATGATTGCGCCACCGGATCCGTTCAGATTCTCTCCGGGGCAAACTTTTCGACAAAGTCGTCCTCCGAAAGGATCGGAATTCCCAGTTCACGCGCCTTCATATTCTTGGACGAGGTCGAGGTCACATCGTTGTTCACAAGGAAGTTCGTCTTCTTCGAGACGCTGCCGGCGACCTTGCCGCCGTTTGCCTCCACATAGGCTTTGAACTCGTCCCGGTTCTTGAACTGATGCACATCTCCCGTGATGACAAAGGTGAGCCCGGCACAGCTTCCCTTGACTTCCGTCACCGGTTCTGACGCCGCGATCTCGAGGAGCTCCAACAGCTCGTAGAAAACGCTTCTGTTCTTTTCATCTTCATACCAGCTGCGGATGCAGGCCGAGCGCTCCGGTCCCAGTCCGTTCACGCTGGCGAGGTCCGCTTCTTCCTCCAAGGCTTTGACAAAGCCGGGCCAGCCGTAGGCATCCACCAGCCTCTTGGCCGCATCGCCGCCGATCTGAGGGATGCTGAGCGCGGTGAGGAAGTGGACCGCGTCCGTGCCGGTGCGGGACTTTTCAATCGCCGCAAGCAGATTGTCGCAGCTCTTCTGGCCGTAGCCTTCCAGCTCCCGGATCTCATCCGCATAACGGGAGAGCCGGAAGACATCCGCAAAGCTGTGGATGAAGCCCAGCCCCACAAAGTCCCGCATTCTCTCGATGGACAGGCCGTCGATATCCATTCCGTACTTGCTCACAAAGCGCTCGAACTTCTTCAGGTTCTTGGCCGGGCAGTCCGGATTGTCACACTTCAGGGTCTGTGCTCCGCTCGGGCTTGTCGCCACAGTGACCGCTCCTTCGCAGGCCGGACAGTGCTCCGGAAGGGTGTACCTGCCGATTGCTTTCGTGACGCCGATCACCTTGGGAATAATCTTGTTGGACTTGATCACTTCGATCTCTGTTTTTCCGTTCTCCCCGATGCCGAGGCGCTCCATCTCACTGATGTTGACCAGGGAAGCCCGGGACACCGTGGTTCCTTCCAGCTGCACCGGGTCAAAGATGGCGATCGGCGTAATCACGGTAGCGCCGCAGGACCACTCCACCTCCCGCAGGGTGGTCTGCGCCACCTCATCCTGCCACTTGAAGGCAAGGCCCGCCCGGGTGGCATGGTGACCGGTCACGCTGCCTGTCGCGGCGTATTCGGTATCGTCATAGGCAATTACCAGCCCGTCTACCGGAATCTGCATCTCGCCGCTCTCCACCCGGCGGGTCCATTCCGCAACGGTCTCGGGAAGATGCTCAGCGTCGGTCAGTTCCCGGTCGACCGTCGTAAAGCCGAGCCGATCCAAATAGTCCATGCGCCCGCCCCAGGAGAGGATCTCTTCATCCGTATGGACCAGCGTGAACGCATTGAAGGTGACGTTGCGCTGCCGTACTTCCTCCAGTCGTTTTGCGTCCAGGCCCAGCGTGCCGGAGGCCAGGTTGCGGGGATTGGCATAGCGTTCTGCGGGGTCGGAGATGGTCGCATTCAGCTTTTCAAACTCCGGGTACGAGATGGTCGCCTCGCCCCGCACCACCAGATGGCCGCGGTCCTCCACCTCCAGAGGGAAGCCCTTGATCGCTTCCTTCATAAAGGTGATATTGGTACCGACGCTTCCGTTTCCGCGGGTGAGGATCTTCGTGAGGCGGCCGCCGTCATAGGTCAGCACCAGGGTCAGTCCGTCCAGCTTCCAGCTCAGCCAGACCGGCCGGTCTCCTGCCCATTCCTGCAGTTCTTCCACCTTCTTGGTCTTCGCCAGAGAGAGCGCGGGAAACTCGTGCGCTTCCTTTTCTCCGGCGATGTTGTCTTCCGCCGCGGCGTTGACCTTCTGGGTGGGGCTGTCCGGAAGGACCACTCCCGTTTCCGCCTCCAGCCGGGTCAGCTCATCGAAAAGCGCATCCCATTCAAAGTTGGACATGATCTCATCCCGGCCGCCGTAGTAGGCCTCTGAGGCCTCGTTCAGCCGGCGAATCATCTCCTGCATTCTCTGTCTCTCGAGTTCTGTCATCTCTGTCGCTCCCGTTTCTCGGTGTTATATTTTGCTCATAATCAGATTATCTGTCATAAACCAGTTTCATCATACCACAGGATCTGCCCATTCTCAAGATTCCTGATTTCCAGTTTTTCAGGAAAACCGCTTCTGGACACGGGATCCGCTTCGTGCTAAGATAAGGCAACTCCCATAAATGCTAAACTGGAATCAGGAGGTACTCCAAATGAAAAAAGTTCTGGCTCTCGTGCTCGTCCTTGTGCTGGTCTTCTCTCTGTGCCCGTCCGCGTTTGCGGTTAACGAGGACGTGGAGGGCGAAATCGTCATCTATTCTTCGATGTATCAATTCGTTCTCGACATGCTGGACGAAGCCCTGAAAGAAGAGTTCCCCAACCTTGTCCCCGGCAATGACGGAAGCTTCTTTTTCTACGGCGGCACCAGCTCTCTGATCACCAAGATTTACGGTGAGATGGAGACCGGCACCCTCGACTGTGACATGATGCTGGTGGCCGAGCCCGCCCTTTCCCTGGAGCTCAAGGAAGCCGGCTATCTGGAACCGGTCGAAATCGAGTCCCCGGACGAGCTTCTCCGCTTCCCCTATGACGAAGAGGGCTACTGGTATCCGGTCCGTGTCTGCAACATGGTTCTGGCCTACAACCCCGAGATGGTCGACGACTGGGCCGCCAAAGGCGTGACCATTCCCCAGACCTTCGAGGCCTTCGCCAATGACCCCGCGCTCAAGGGCTACATCTCCATGGGCAACCCCATGTCGAGCGGCACCACCTTCGCCGCCGTGGCCTCTCTGACCCAGGACAACCACTATGGTGAGGATTACCTGAAAGGGCTCGCCGCCAACAACGTCATGATTGAGTCCGGCTCCACCGCCATCACCAAGCTGCAGACCGGCGAGTGCGCCGCCATCATGATTCTGGAAGAATCCATCCTCAAGGCCCTCAAAGACGCCGAAGATGCCGGCACCCCCCTCACCAATCTCGCATGCATCTATCCCGAGGACGGCGTGGTGCTGATCCCCTCCACGGTGATGACGGTCGCCGAAGAGCACAGCAAGAACGTCAACACCGAGGCCTGCGAGGCGGTTGAGCAGTGGTTTCTGAGCGAAGAGGCCCAGAAGCTGATTCTCGAAGGCTTCATGCACTCCGTCTTCAAGGGCATGACGGAGATCCCCCACGGTTCCGTGGATACCGAGCAGCTCATCGAGAAGGATCTCGGCGTCGACTGGGAGAATGCCTATCACAACCGTGAGGCGATCAACACCGCCTGGACCGAGATCGTCACGACGAAATAAGCTTTTCCCATTCCAAACTCTCTCTGTTTTATCGTTTCGGGCAAAGGAGCAGGCCTGTTCCTTTGCCCTTTATCAAAGAAGGTGCGCTTATGCAATCATCACTGCCGTCCCGGAACCGCTCCGCCCTTGCCGGCAAGCTCCTGCTGCTGGGCTTCTTTCTGCTCGGCGTCTGGATCATTTTCTACGGCCTGCGCGGCATGCAGGAATATGCGGCCTCCGGCTTCAGCTCGGAGACGGCGTATCAGGCGATCTATCACCTGCACCGCGAGACGGAAACCGCCTGGAACCGGAAGTTGTCGCCCCAGCTGAAGGCTCTGTCCGGCGATGAGCAGCTGCGCCTGCAGGAACTGACCGAACAGCTTGCGTCCTCCGCCTGGGAAAAGCAGAAGAAGGGCGGCGGCGCCATGCTGGCGGAGCTGCTCTCGGAAGAGGACGAAGACGAGCGCGACACCCTTGCGCAGAAGCTTCTCTATGCGACCTATCTTGTAAACGGTCCCAAGGTGAGCACCGCGAACCGGAAGGCCGTCACCGCACTGAGCGGAGACGAGGCCGAGGCTTTTCGGCTGCAGCTTCTCCGCTGCCTGTGCGATGAGGCGGCTGAACTCCCTCCGGCGGCACAGAAGCTGGCCGGAGACTTAAGCGGAGAAGAGCGGGCCGCCATGCTGATCCAGACCTGGTATGTCAGCAACGGCTCCGCCGACTCCGGTATAACCGAGCAGGTCAACACCCTGAAGAAGACCGTCCGGGACAAATCGGCCCAGCTTGACGCCTTCCGCATGATCGCCCGCGGCGAGGTCTCCGTGACGGATCAGCTGGTGGTCGGGCACAGCCGGACGGCGATTCTCATCGGCGTGATCATCGCCTTCAATGCGCTGCTCCTGGCTGTTCTGATGGCAGGCGATCGGACCTGGCAGCTGGATGTCAAGTGGCTGATCATTCTGCTGATTGTGGACTTCCTGCTCCTGTTCCAGCTCATGCCGCTGGTCTTTATGCTGGTCAAGGCCTTCTTCCCGGAGGGCAGCTTCTCCCTCGAGACCATCCGCCGTCTGCACACCTACCCGCTGAATCTGGATGCGGTGAAAAACACGCTTATCGCAGCGGGTGCAACCATGGTGTTCGGAACGCTGCTCGCCTTCCCGCTGGCTTGGCTGGTGGGACGCACGAATCTCTACGGGCGGAAGTTTTTCCGCGCGCTCTTTGTGCTTACCTACATGGTGCCGCCCTATGTGGGCGCCATGGCCTGGCTCCGCCTGCTCAACCCCAACGTCGGCACGGTCAATCAGTGGCTGCGCGCCCTTCTCCGTCTCAGCGACGCCCCGGGGCCGCTGAACGTCTACAGCCTGCCCGGGATGATCTGGGTGCTGACCAGCTTCTATTATCCCTACGCCTTCATCACCATCAGCCGCGCCATGGAAAAAATGGACCCCTCTCTGGAGGAAGCCAGCCGTGTCAGCGGGGCCTCTCCGCTCAAGACCGTGTTCACCGTGACGCTGCCCATGATGCTGCCCTCGCTGATCTCCGGTGCGCTGCTGGTTTTCGTGAGCGCCATGAGCTGCTACGGCATCCCCTCCATCATCGGCAGTCCCGGGCGCGTACACACCGTCACCACGCGCATTGTGGAATATGTCTCTCTGGGCCAGCAGGGGCTCAATGACGCCACCGGCATGGCGGTGTTTCTGATGCTGCTGGCGGTGATCATCCTGTTTCTCT
Source organism: uncultured Clostridia bacterium (assembly GCA_946411545.1). Lineage (GTDB taxonomy): Bacteria > Bacillota > Clostridia > Oscillospirales > Oscillospiraceae > Limivicinus. The sequence continues at coordinate 2,210 of CAMKEK010000017.1, read as the reverse complement.
CGGATGTGGTTCTCGCCAGGCGGCAGTATATCACCGTATCCGGCAAATCCGTGCAGCCTACCCTGGTGGAGCTGCGCCGCTGGAGGGTTCCGCTCACCGTGCTGGTCTCGCTCTTCGCGGTGATCGTCATTCTGATCCCCTTTGCCACAATTCTGCTCACTTCGTTCAAGATCGACGTCGGCAAGAGCGCCCTGCAGGCCGGCAACTTCACGCTTAACAACTGGAAGACGGTCTTCGGCCGGGTGGAAACCCTCAACAGTCTGAAGAACTCTCTGATTTTCGCCTCCGTCGCGGCCACCGTCGGCATCGTCATCGCCTGCACCATGAGCTATCTGCTGCAGCGCACGCACATCCGCGGGCGTAAGATTCCGGATTTTCTCATTACGCTGGGTTCCGGCACGCCCTCGGTGGTCATCGCCCTGGGCCTCATCATGACCATGAAGGGGAACTTCGGCATCAACATCTACAACACCGCCTATATCATGATCATCGCCTATCTGATCAAGTACCTGATGATGGGCATGCGCACCGTGGTCTCCGCCATGAGCCAGATTCATGTCTCTCTCGAGGAGAGCAGCCAGGTCTCCGGCGCAAGCTGGAGCCGCACGATGTTCCGGATCACGGGACCGCTGATCTTCCCGTCGATCGCGGCGGGCTGGTTCCTGATCTTCATTCCCAGCTTCTATGAGCTCTCCATGACGACCCTGCTCTACTCCAGCACGACCAAAACCATCGGCTTCCAGCTCTATGAGTACTGGACCTTTACCAGCCAGCCGATGAGCTGTGCGATGGCCTTCGGCATCCTGCTGATCGTCATGCTCATCAACTTCATTCTCCACCGCCTGACGAAGGGCGAGTTCTCCATCTGAAAGGGGCAAGACCGATGGCAACGGTAAATATTCAGAACGTCACCAAAGCATTTGGAGACAACGTGGTGCTCCGTGAATTCAACGCGACCTTCCGTGACGGCGAATTCATCACGCTTCTCGGGCCGTCCGGCTGTGGAAAGACCACCATGCTCCGCATCATCGCGGGCTTTGAAAAGCCCACCGCGGGTGAGGTATTCATCGACGGGACTCTGGTCTCGGGCGGCAAAACCTTTGTTCCGCCCGAAAAGCGCGGCATCGGCATGGTTTTCCAGAGCTACGCCGTCTGGCCGCATATGAATGTGTTCGACAACGTGGCCTATCCCCTGACCATCCGGCATGTGCCCAAGGCCGAGATCAAAACCAGCGTGGAGCGCGTTCTCGGCATCGTGCATCTGAGCCGCTACGCCGAGCGTTTCCCCAGCCAGCTCTCCGGCGGCCAGCAGCAGCGCGTCGCCCTGGCCCGCGCCCTGGTGGCGGAGCCGAAGCTTCTGCTGCTGGATGAGCCGCTGAGCAACCTCGACGCCAAGCTGCGTGAGTCCATGCGCTTTGAGATCAAGGAAATCCAGCGCAAGCTGGGCATCACCGTGGTCTATGTGACCCATGACCAGACCGAAGCCATGACCATGAGCGACCGGATCTTCCTCATCAACCGCGGCGAGATTCAGCAGTGCGGCACGCCGCAGGAGATCTACAACAGTCCCGTCAATCAGTTTGTCGCGGATTTTCTGGGCAAGGTGGACTTCTTCAAGGGCGAGGCGAAGGACGGTCGAATCGTCTTTCCTGCCATGGGCGGACAGAGCATTCCCTACGCCGGTCCCCGGACGGGAGCGGTCGATGTGGCCATCCGGCCGGAGAATCTCTTCTTTACGGAAAGCGGCGTCCTGCAGGGTGTTTTGGAAACCCAGTACTATCTCGGTGATGTGGACGACTGCCGCGTGCGTGTGGGCGATACCCTGGTGCGCGTCATTACCAACGGCTATGATCACCAGACGCTCCGGGACGGCCAGGCGGTCAGCCTCGGTCTGCGTGACTTCATGGTTTTTGAGGATGACGGGCTTCTGGAGCAGATGCTGGAGATCAACACCTGATCCGTTCCGGCTTTACTTTCCGAAACAGAATCAGAGCAGCACCTTTCCGCCGTGGGAGGGGTACTGCTCTGATTCTATTTTTTATGGCTTACGCCACGCTGTGTATACCATTTAACCGTGTGTATGTGTAAGGCATCTCATTCCCGGCAGGTCACCGTGTTGAATTGATCTGTCGGGAGTTCAGCTCTCACAAGCTTCAGCCCGTCTTTCTTCGAGCAGACCGCAGCCGCAGGAATCTCGCGGCTGAGGAACA
>CAMKEK010000016.1:0-15770 GCA_946411545.1 uncultured Clostridia bacterium | reverse complement strand
ACCTGAAATGCGGAAGCTTAACGGTTTTTTGATGCATATTATATCATATCGGAGTCCCGAGGGGTATTCCGTTGAACAAGAGAGAATGTCGAAATTTTTGAACAGAATATAACGGTTTTTTCGAACACGTGGCCCGAACCTCTGCTCTTACAGGAGATGTCCGTGGTTCCGGCCTGCTGACCGGCCGGAATTGCAAAGATCGCTCCCCGCCTGCGGCGGGGAGCGATCTGATAGAGACGCCGTTCTTATTCAACCGATTTGAGCGATTCCGCCATGTTGACCTTCTCGAGCTTCCCTCTCATGAAGAGATTCGTGAGCAGGGCGAAGACCACTGTGATCACGAAGCTGAGTCCGTAGCTGAGGGCCGCGATGCGCACGTCGTAGGTCATATAGTCCAGCTTGATGCTCAGCATGACGAAGCGGTGCAGGAGCTTCCCGAGCAGAAGGCCGAAGAGCGCCCCGAAGAAGGAGAGCATGAGGTTCTCGTTCAGGATATACTCCGCCGTCTCATGCGGCGTAAAGCCCAGCACCTTCACCGTGGCGACCTCGCGGATGCGCTCCATGATGTTGATGTTGGTTAAATTATATAAGGTAATGAAGGCCAGCGCGCCCGAGCAGAAGACCAGCATCAGCACCAGCAGGTCGATGCTTGCCATGGAATTTTCGAGGGTCTCGCGTTCGGTCTGGGTGAGACTGACATAATTGACGCCCTCGGCGCTGCGAAGGCGCGCAGCCCGGAGACCGGCGTCCTCCCCGTCCTTCACGCGGATCAGGGCGTAGTTGCGGGCCGTGTCCGAAAAACCCTCCGGCGAGGCGAAGACCGCGTGCCCCACGTAATATTCACACACGCCCGAGATGGTGACAGACTGCTCTCTTCCGTCCGAGAGCCGCAGAACGGCGGCATCCCCCGCGCGCAGGCCTAGGGTCTCGGAGAGCTTCGCGGTGATCACGGCTTTGCCCGGACCCGGCCAGGGAAGTTCGTCCCGGTTTTTTGTGTGCAGATGGAGCAGCGGTGTGATGTCATCCGCATCCGCGAGGATGAGCTCGGTGTCCTTCCCGACGCCGTCCCGGTTTTTAAGGCGGATCTCCTCCCGGTGGGCCAGGGCCGCATGCTCCGCCCAGTCGGCCCAGAGCGTCTCGGGCTGTGACCCGGCTTTGGCGGCGTCGAGGGTGACCACCACGTCGTAGAGGGAAATCTCGTCATACTGAAAGCCGCCGACCCCGGCGAGGGAGTCCTTGGCGCCGAAGCCCGCCACCATCAGCGCGGTGCAGCCGCCGATCCCCAGCAGCATCATGAACACGCGGCTGGGATAGCGGAAGGCATTGCGGATGCTGACCTTGCTGAGGAAGGGGAGACGCCGCCAGAGCGGTCCGATGCGCTCCAGCAGGACGCGCTTGCCCACGGCGGGGGCCTTCGGCCGGATGAGCTCGGCGGGCTTTTCCGCCAGGGCCGAGCGGCAGGCGAGCCAGGTGACAAAGAGACTCCCCGCCACCGAGACCAGCAGGCAGGCCGTGAGCATCCAGGGGCTGAAATGGAAGAGCAGATCCTCATACTGGTACATGATGTTGTAGGCGTACCAGACGATGTACGGCAGACCGGTGGCCCCGACGAAGAAGCCCAGCAGGCAGCCAAGCAGGGCGGAGAGCCCGGCGTAGAGCAGGTACTTGGCCATGATGACCGAAGAGGAATAGCCCATGGCCTTGAGGGTGCCGATCTGGGTGCGCTCCTCGTTCACCATCCTCGTCATGGTGGTGATGCAGACCAGCGCCGCCACCAGCACAAAGAACACCGGGAACACCACCGCCACGCCGTCGACAATGGCGCTGTCGTTTTCAAAGGTCACATAGCCGGGATTGGACGTGCGGTCCAGGGTAAAGAGCTCCGGCCGGATCGAGTCCTCCAGCTCCGCTTCTCCCTCGGCCAGCTCCTTTTCCGCGTCCTCCAGCTTCTGCCGGGCCTCGGCGAGCTCGCGGTCGGCCTGTTCCTTCCCCTGCTGGTACTCATATCTGCCCGCAGCCAGCTGCGCTTCCGCCTCTTCCAGCTGTCGGCGGCTGTTCTGGAGGGTGGTGCGGGTCATGTCCAGCTCCATCTTTCTTGTGGTGTAGGCAAGCCCCTTGTCCACCTGGTCAAGCCCCTGATCGATGGCGCCCAGAATACTGTCGACATCCAGCTGTCCTGTCAGTCCGCCAAGGGAATCCGTCAGGCCGTTTAAGTCCCCGATCAGGCCGGGGAGGTCGCTGAGGGACGGATTCTCCGACAGGCCCTCGAACGCGCCGGTGAGGGCCTCGGTCGCCGCGTCGAACTGCTGTACGTCCTCCGGGGAATAGGCCGCATAAAAATCCCGGTAGTCCGCGGCAAGCTGGGCTTCGTTTTTCACCAGCTCCGCCCAGCCGGCATCGAGGGTGTCCTGGGCCGCCTGAAGCTTCTGCTCGCCCTCGGCCAGCTCCCGGGCCGCCTGCTGCAGCCCGAGGCGGTATTCGGACCAGCCGTCGTCCAGCTCTTTCCGGGCCCGAAGAAGCTCCTCACTGTTCTCCTGCCGCAGCTGCTCGGCCCGGAGCAAGCCCCGCCGGTTCAGCAGCGTCTCAACAGAGGGACGCAGACGGCGCAGGGCATCGGTGTATTCCTCCGAGTAGATTTCCCCCGGCAGGTCCAGCCACAGCAGCAGCTCGTGGTACACCTCGTCCGTGAAGGCCGCGGCGGGCAGCAGGACAAAGCCGGTGGGCTTGCCGGAGCCAAGCTCGCTGCTGCCGCGGTCAAGGGAGATGTACCGCGGACTGCGGGCGATCCCGACCAGGGTAAAGTCCCTTTCGGAGAAGTGCTCCAGGGTGTCTTTGCTGTTGGCATCGGTCAGGACGATGTGCCGCCCCAGGTCTTCTGCGCGGAAGACGGAAGAGTCCCCCAGGCACTCGCCGCGGCTCTCCGGCAGGCGGCCCAGCAGAAGCTCCGGCACGGCGACCTCTTCGGTCAGGGTCTGAAAGTGCCAGACCTCCTCGTCACTGTCTCCAAAGCGCGCATAGGCGTCGGCGAAGCAGGCCCCCTCCGCCGCGTCCACGCCCGGAAGCTGCCGGAAGGCGGCGGGATCGGACTTCATGAGGCCGAGACTGCTCATGAGCTGAAGATCGTACATCTTCTGCCGGCGCATATAGTCGTCGGCGGAGCGCAGCATGTCCGGCTGGGAGCTCTTGAGCCCGGCGTAGAAGCCCACACCCAGGGCCACAATGGCGAGGATGGCGAGGAAGCGGCCCAGCGTCGTGCGGATGCTCCGCAGGAGCATTTTTCGGGTTTCGGTGTTCATGCGCTCACCATTCGATCTCTTCGATCGGGGTTGCGTGGGGATTCACGCTGACGGACTGGACGGTGCCACTCTTGACGCGGATCACGCGATCCGCCATATCGCAGAGGGCCTTGTTGTGGGTGATGATAACGACGGTCATGCCCTGCTGCCGGCTGGTGTCCTGCAGCAGTTTCAGAATCGCCTTGCCGGTGTGATAGTCCAGTGCGCCGGTAGGCTCGTCGCAGAGGAGGAGTTTCGGGTTCTTTGCCAGAGCCCGGGCGATGGCGACACGCTGCTGTTCCCCGCCTGAGAGCTGGGCGGGAAAATTGGCCGCGCGATCCTTCAGGCCGACCTGGTCCAGAACCTTCCGGGCGTTCAGAGCCCGCGGTGAAAGCTTTGCCGCGATCTCGATGTTCTCCAGGGCGGTAAGATTGGGGATCAGGTTATAGAACTGGAAGACAAAGCCCACGTCGTGCCGCCGGTAGGAGGTGAGCTGCGCCTTGTTGAGGGAGGAAATCTCCTTCCCGTCAACGGTCACGCTGCCGTCGGTGAGGCTGTCCATCCCGCCGAGAATGTTCAGAAGGGTGGTCTTCCCGGCGCCGGATTCCCCGACGATCACGCAGATTTCGCCCCGCTCGATCAGAAAACTGGCATCGTGCAGCGCCGTCACGGCCACTTCCCCCGCCTGATAGACCTTCCGGACCCGGTCAAACCGGATGAATCCCTGTGCCATGGAAACATCTCCTCCGTTCTTTATGGAATCATAGTAACATACAAAAGCGTGTTTGCCAAGAACAGGCGTGGGATCCGGTGCTCCCGGAAAAAATACCGGAAGAGGATCCCCGCCGTGATGACAGGATCGGGCGAAAACAGAAGAAGCACCTCCAAAATGAGGTGCTTCCCTGAAGATCGGCAACACAGACAGGATGCTGTGTATGGATTCAGAACGTCAGGCCGTACGAAACCGACTCAGTTCACTTTTTCCTTAAACGCCTTGCCGGCCTTGAAGATGGGGGTGTTGCTTGCCGCGATCTTGATCTGTTTGCCGTTGGCGGGATTTCTGCCTACACGCGCATCACGATGACGGCAGGTGAAGGTTCCGAAGCCGATCAGGGTGACAGGCTCACGGGCGGCCAGGGAATCCATAATGGAAGTGAGGACGGAATCCACGGCGGCGGCAGCGGCCTTCTGGCTGAGTCCGCTCTCGGCGGCGACTTTCTTGATCAGTTCTGTTTTGTTCATAAGTCAAACTCCTTTTTTGTCAGAAATGCGTTTATTTTTGTCAGGGGGATTTCTGAAAAAGATTATAGCAAAACTACGGTTGGATGGCAATATCCTAATAAAAAAACCTGTTGAAATACGATATGTTTTCCGATGAGGAAGCCCCGGCTCAACATAGAGCCGGGGGCCAGACAGTTTGGCATCAGTCAAAGTAGCGTCGGTAGAGGTTGTAGATATGGGGTTCAAACTCCTGACGTACATTGACGCCGTGAGCCTGAATCCCGCTTCGGATGTTCAGTCTGAGCTTGTCAAAATCGCCCGTCCTGTGAAGCCGATACTGCGGTTGAAGTCTGGACAGGTTTTCGATCTGATGGCTCAGATCCTTGAGGACGCCTTCGCGTTCCATTTCATCACTCCAGACACTCAGATTGGCTTCGTAACTGTTTTCCGTCGCCCTGCTTTTTTTCCTTCAAGCTCCTTTCCAAAACCGAATAGCGACTCTTTTTCATTGAAGAGAGTTTATCATATCAAACATGTAAAAACAAGATGACATGCTGACCAAATATTTTTTTGATAATAATGAACAAAAGAAGACTTTTACAACAAAATATTGAACTTTTCCGCGGAATAAAAAATGGACCTGCCGGCTGCGGCAGGTCCAGAACCAGGGCCTATTCGATTTCAACGATTCCGTTATCCTTCACGGTGACGGTCATGCCGGTCTGAACCGTTTCCAGAAATTCCTCTCCCAGATTGTCAATCACGGGCATCACGGCATCGGTCCACACATCCCCGAGAATGGCGCCGGAGGCCGCCAGCGAGTCAATCGGCTTGGAAAACAGCATGCAGGCGGGCTGTTTGCCGAGCGCGCAGGCGGTGAAGAGAACCATGCCCCCTGTGGTGGAGCCGATGGTCTGGGGCAGACACAGGGCCTTTCCCATCATCGGTTTCTTATAAAGATCCGGGTTGTTCTGATCCCCGCACTGTACCTCGGTATCCTTCCCCAGCGCCTTCAGATCGCCGAACTGCAGGGCCATCTGAAAGCTTGCCAAGGTATTGAAGCCGCCGCGGCTTACCAGCGCTTCGGCGGAGACCGTCCCCGGTACTACCACGCGTCCCTGAAAGCTCTTCATTTTGCACCTCCTGTGATCGTCTCGAGAATTTCGGCATCGGTACAGTACTTTGCGCTGGTATAGGTGCGCAGCTTGTTGGAGCTGGTGAGCACGGCCTTGGATTTGCAGAGCGGGTTGTTCATGTACATCAGGGGACAGATAGAACTGACCACCACGCCGCTGTGCTTCAGAGGCCAGGCATAAATGCTCTTTTCAAACTCGCGGATCACCGGGACCGGAGCGGTAAAGACGGTGGGGACGGCGACCTTTTTCCGACCGTTTTTCTCCAGGCCTTTCAGCACGGCGCGGGCCCAGTCGGTCAGCTGCTGCAGCGTCAGGTGGGGGCAGCCGATGAACGCAAGCTGGGGCTTTGCGGCCGGATTCTTCCAGATGACCGGATACTCCCGATACACCCGCTCCAGCTCGGCATCGTCGATCACATAGACCTTTGCGTCTTCCCGGATCAGGGACTCTCCCTGCTCGACGGCTTCGGGGGTCAGGTGCTCAATATGATACAGTCCGACGGCGCCGTTGGAGGCCGTGGCTGCGCCGAAGTCCTTCAGGTAAGCTTTGGCACTGTCGTTCAGTTCGGTGCCCAGCCAACGGTCCAGCCCCTTGACATAGGGAACGTCTTCCATGACCTTCATTCCGATGGCGGAGCCGAGAAGCTGGGCCTCCGGCTTTTTGCTGCATCGAAGCTCAACAACCCAGTCGGCCTTTCTGCCTTCATCGGTGAGCAGACCGAATTCCGGGACAAAGCCCGCGATGCTGCCCATCAGTTCGAGAATGCCGGAATTGCGGTTGCAGCGTGCGCCGAGGACGGAATTGGCATAGACCACCGCCGAGCTCTCCGCCCAGGAGAGAACCTCGCCCTTCTGGGGAATGTTGCCCACCTGGTCCAGGTAGCAGGCACAGGTATAGTCCTCATCCCGGGTGATTCCCAGTTTCTGAAGCTGTGCTTCATAGCGCTCCTGGCGGTTATACATGAGTTTTTTGAACACCAGATCTTCCAGGGGAGTGGAGGGAACATTGGGATCCAGAGGTTTCGGATCCGCGGTGAATTTCTGTTCCGGGAGAATTCCCGCAGACAGAATTTCGTCATACAGGTCGTAAACCGGGTCCATGACACCAAGGCCAAAGCTGATGACGGTATGCCCGTACTTGCCGGTAACGGGAACCATCCTTTCTGCGCCGAACGCGTCGCCGTACATGACCAAGGTCTTTACAATCTTGGCCATGACCTCTCCGCGGCTGCCGTCCAGCAGACTCTGTTGTGCTTCTGTCAGTTTCATCTTACCACGCTCCTTCCGTGAAATGCTTTTTATGGGATTCGGTTGACACTTGTGCTGATATTTTATCACATTACGCCGGGCTCGTCCATCACCAATGCGGTCCGCTTCAGAGCAGAACCTGGGATTTTGAAGTGCGGACAGACAAAAAAGGACCGGCTCCGAAACGGGAACCGGTCCTGAAATCCGATTGTGGAAAAGCGGGCTCAGAATAGAATCTCGCTGTAGCCGCCGTCATCCATTGTAACGGCGGTGATGTTGCAGCGCTCTGCGACACCGACCTTGTCCTTCTCCAGCTGGCAGGCGACAAGAGCCGCTTCCTTCGTGTTGCAGGTGCGCAGCACCGCACGCGTGGTCTTTTCAATCACAGCATACATCTCACGCACTCCTCAGGCTGGGCCTTCTGATGTGCCTGGCCTCTACTCTCTGCTCCAGACCGCGGGTGGCTTTCTCCACCGCTGCCTTCCAGTAGATTTGCCCGCACTCAGGACACAGCAGAGAACCGTCCCGGCGGATATGCTTCCGATCCATTCTTGATCCGCATAGTTTACACGTAAGCATGTTTTATCCCCTTCTACGGTTTGGTTTTGCCCTTCCCCTCGGATACGCAGCGTCGATGCGGGGAGGAACTGAACATCATCATACCAGATCTTGTGGGAGGATGCAATTGACGGAAGCGACAAACCTACAAGATCTTGTATTCAGCCTGTTTTTAACGTTTAGAAGCGTTTAACAGGCGGGATACGGGGCCCGGTGCGGAAAGAAATTTGTGCAAGTTGCGGGCTTGACGCCGGGACCGTGTCGTCTCTCGGAACAAAAGAGCGCAGATGTCGGACAACGGAGCAGCGCAGGCAAAAAAAGAAAGCCGGAAATCAGCTGCTCATCAGCTCATTTCCCGCTCAGATTGCTTTGATCTCCTGAATCCACTTTTGCTTGGTGCCGCAGAAGAGACATCTCGAAGAGATGACAATCGGCTGACCTTCCTTCAGTCTGTCTTTCTTCAGAAAAACGGACCAGGCGATCTCTCCGTTGCAGTCCGGGTTCTTACAGACATGGGTCCCGTGCCGTTCGATCATATGCAGATCTCCTTTCCAAAACGGCATTATATCATAAATAAGAGAAAAAACAAGCAAAATATGAATAACGCTTGAAATAATCTGCGCCGGGATCTGCCCAAAAGGCAGCCCGGCGCAGGAAATTCGGAAGGAATCTCCGCCTTGCGGAATCAGGAATACTGAATCATCAGATTGTCGCAGCCCTCGAACACATTGGCGCCCACAGACTTCAGCCGCTCCGGCATGGTGAGGTCCCGCAGTCCGATACACTGGAAGAAAGCGCGTGTACCGATCGTATTGACGGAATCCGGAATAACGACGTTGTTCAAAACACCGCAGCGGTAGAAGGCGCTGGCGCCGATGGCGGTCACGGTATCCGGAATATCAATCTCTTCCAAGGCGGTAAAGTCCATAAACTGGCTGTCGGCAATGACTCTTACTCCGGCCGGCCAGTGAATCCGCTTCAGGCTGGATTTCAGAAGGTCGCCGTTCTTTCCGGAATTGATGGCGGAGGGAGTCAGCGTGATAATGCTGTCCGGGAGGTCCAGTTCGGCGATGGGGCTGTTGGTGAAGGCGTTGGCGGCGACGGTTTCCAGCCCGTCCTTGAAGAAGACGGCGGTAAGCTGCGGGCAGCTGTTGAAGGCATACGTGCCGATGGTGCGCAGGCCGCTGCCGAGAGAGACACTGGAAAGGCGGTCACATGCGCTGAAGGCAGAGGCCCCGATGGAGACAACGCTGTCAGGGAGCTCCACGGTCAGCAGCCGGTCGCAGTCATAGAACGCACTCTCACCGACGGTCTTGAGGCGATCGGAGAAGAACACCTCCGCGAGGGATGCGCAGGAATAAAAGGCCTTATCCTTAATCTCGGTAACGGAGCTGGGCAGCTCGATGCGTGTGAGTGCCGGACAGCCGTGGAAGGCTCCGGTACCGATGCTTGTGATTCCCTCAGGGATCTCGATTTCTTCCAGAACCTGGAAGCCGGTAAACTGGCTGTCCGTGACCGTAAGCATGCGGGCGGGCCAGTGGATCTTTTTCAGACTGCTGTAGATGGGATCTTTGGGCTTGTTGGAGTTGATCGCGCCGAATGGCATCTTGGTGATGCTGTCCGGGAGAATGAGCTCCCGGAAGGGACTGAAGGTGAAGGCGTTGCTTCCGATCTCTTCGATCCCCTCCTGCAGGGAGATGGCGGTCAGAGAGCTGCAGTTATGAAAGGCGGAGATGCCGATCTTCCGGACGCCGGAACCGAGCACAATCTCTGTAAGGGCGTCACAGCCGTTGAAGGCGGATTCACCGATTTCCGTGACGCTGTCCGGAACCTCGAGCCGGGCCAGAGCGTCACAGTCGCAGAAGGCGTTGCTGTCGATGAGCCGAAGCCGCTCCGGCAGGCGGATGGAAGCCAGTCGGGAGCAGGATTTGAAGGCCTGATATCCGATGGAGGTCAGCGACTCCGGCAGAGAAATGTTTTCCAGCATAGGGCAGTTGATGAATGCGCTGCTGCCGATCTCCGTGACACCTTCCGGAATATCGACCTCCGCGAGAGCCTGGAAGCCTGCAAACTGGCTCTGGGTGACGGTGGAAAGACCGTACGGCCAGTGAACCCGGACCAGGCTTTTCTTGAGCGGGTCAGAGGTGCTGGTGGAATTCAGGGCAGAGACATCCATCTTCGACAGACTGTCGGGAAGAATCAGCTCCCGGATCGGACAGGAGGTGAAGGCGTTGTTGCCGATCTCGAGGAGACCCTCGGAGAAATGAACGGCGGTCAGGGACGAGCAGCCGCTGAAGACAGCGTTTCCAAGCTTTCGCACACCGGTCCCGAGCGATACCTCGGTCAGCCTGTCGCAGCTGCTGAAGGCGCCTTTGGCAAGATCTTCCACGCTGTCCGGAACCGTGAGCGAGCTCAGGTGGTCACAGTCGTAGAAAGCATTTTCGCCGATGGTGATCAGATCAGACGGCAGGTCCAGTGTCTCGAGACCGTCACAGTTTGCAAAGGCCTGACTTCCGATGGCGGTGAGAGTCGACGGGAAGGAGATCTCCTTCAGGCTGGAGCAGTTATAGAAGGCATTGCCGCGGATCTCGGTAACGCCCTCGGGAATCACAACGGAACGAAGCCGCTGCTTGCCGGAGAAGGCGGAGCTGTCGATGACGCGGACCTCGGAGGGAATGACCACCTCGGTGTCCGAACCCTTATACTGCTTCAGCTCGCCCGCGGCACCGATGACGAAATCCGCTTCTGAATAGGCCGCGGCGCTCGGGGTGACCGCCGCAGCGGTCAGCAGGACCAGCACCAGCAGCAGAAGAGAGACGCAGAAGCTCTTTGCCGGCGTGGTGCGAAAAACAGAGTTGCTTGTCATATCAAGACTCCTTTCGGTCAGATTTGTAGGTTTATGGAAAATCCGGTTCTGTAATTCAAGAATATCATGATCCATGAGCAAGGTCAATGAATTTCCTCTATATAATATATATAGGTAGAAGCAGAAGGGGAGCCGCGGAGGATATGGACAGGGAGCGCGCGATGTGATATAGTTTCCCATATACCGCAGACGGGCGGAACCGGCGGAGCGGACAGATCAACATTGTCTGTACAAATCAGGCAAAGAAACGGAGAAAGAATGGAAAACTCAAAACTGAACCGAATCAACGAGCTGGCGAAACTGACCAGAGAGCGGGAGCTGACGCCGGAAGAACTTCGCGAACGGGACGTACTGCGGAAGGAATACATCGCCGAATGGCGGCGTGGCGCAGAGCAGGTGCTGGAAAACACCTATATCGTCACGCCCGACGGAAAGAAGCAAAAGCTCCGGAAACGGTCCTGAGCCTTTGCTTTTCAGACGGAATGAGGGAGAATTCAGAATGAAACTAGCATTTATCGGAACGGGAAACATGGGCGGCGCCCTGGCCAGGGCCGCCGCGCTGGAAAAGGACAACGAGCTGCTGCTGGTGAACCGGCATCCGGAAAAGGCGGAAAAGCTCCGGGAAGAGATCGGCGGGATCGTTACGGACCATGCCGGAGCCGCCGCAGAGGCGGACCTGCTCTTTATCGGGGTGAAACCGGTGGTGCTCCCGGACCTCTGCGAAACACTGCGGCCGCTGCTGCAGAAGAGAGAGGGGCGCCTTGTCGTCGTGTCGATGGCGGCCGGGGTCCCGATCCGGAAGCTGCAGGAGGAGCTGGGAGAGAATCTCCCGATAATCCGGATTATGCCGAACACCCCGGTGGCGGTGGGCGAGGGGATGATCCTCTACAGCTGCAGCGGGGAGGTGCTTGAGGAAGAACGGGAGTGCTTTTTGCAGGCCATGCGCCATGCAGGCCGCTTCATGAAAATCGAAGAGCGGCTGATGGAGGCGGGGATGGCGGTCTCCGGCTGCGGACCGGCCTATGTGGATCTGTTTGTGGAGGCCCTGGCGGACGCGGCGGTGGCCTGCGGACTTCCCCGGAAGGACGCAATCCTGCTTTCGGCGCAGATGGTGCTGGGCTCGGCGAAGCTGATCCTCGAGAGCGGCAGGCATCCCGGCGAACTGAAGGACGCGGTGTGCTCTCCGGGTGGAACGACCATTCAGGGGGTACGCGCGCTGGAAGCCAGAGCCTTCCGCTCGGCGGTCTTTGAAGCGGTCATGGCCGCCCATGACGCCTAAGCGACAAAGAACCGGAGCGCGCAGAGCGGAAGAATCGCATCAGATAGAAGATCGGGACAAAAGAAAACTCGCAGACATGAGGTGAGATGTTCACCGGTTCTGCGAGTTTTGTTTTTTCAGCCCTTCCGGCGCATGGCCTTGTCCCGGCCGACGCCGCAGCCGGGATTGGAGAGGAAGCAGTTGTGCTGGCAGCCGCCGCAGTGCTCGTCCTTCCGGGAGACGACAATCTTCTCCAGCGGCTGGAAACGGAAGAGGCCGCCGCGCTGCACCACATAGTTGTGAACGCGAAAGCGGTCGAGAAGCTCGGCAAGGAAAATCGGATAGACAATCAGAAGAGAATCGGTACCGGTCTCCTCCAGCTTCCGAATCAGCGCATCGGCGCGGGCGGCAACAGCCTCCCGGGACTCCGGCTGGCGCGGGTCCCCGGACTTGCGCTGGGCCGCGGCCTTTCGGAGCCACTTTTCCGCAGGAAGCGGACGATCCGAATCCGAGAAGGAGCGGACAGAGACCTCGTTCAGAAGCGGTTCGACATGAAGCTCGCACGGCTCGAGAATCTGCTCGGCCGTGGAACGGGCAAGCAGGCCCTCTCCGATCCGGACGACCCGGCCTCCCGGCAAGATCCGTCGTTCGGAAGGGGCTTGGGCCGCGGATCGGATTACGGCCTCTGCCGCGGCATCAAAGGCAGCGGAGGTATAGCTCCCCTCCAGAGGGGAGAGGGGTTTTCCGGTACAAAGAATCAGCATACTCATTTCGGCACCTGCTCTCGTTGCTTTTTGCCAAAATAGCATAATCCGGTGAGCGTGTCAAGAAAAGCGGCGCTGAAAACCGGATGTGAAAAAATGATGTTTTTCTTGTGCGAACGCTTTTTATTTGGTACAATACATCTTGATGCAGTGTCATCTTAAAAGGAGGAATCAAAATGCGAAAGTTTCTGAAAACGAGTCATGTCATTTCCAGGATCTTCCTGTATCTGAGCGTGATCGGAGTTCTGCTCCTATACTTCTTCAAACCCGGTGTCATAAGCCTGGTACAGCAGTTTGTTCCGACGGCGGATACGGGGGCCTGGCTTGCGCTGGTGACGACGCTCTCCATTGCGGCGGTGATGTTTGCCGCCTCGGAGCTGGCATATAAGAGCCTGACGGACAATGAATTCATGATCACCCTTTCCACGTCGATTCTGGAGACGGCATACAGCCGGTATGATCTCAGTGACCGCCGCTTCAGCAAGCCGGCCAAGGGCGAATTTGAATTCAACCAGGGCCTGCGGGACGTGACCGACGAGAGGGAGCGCGTCATGTACGAGCTCTCCTGGGAGAAGCAGAACAACAAAGCGCTTCAGAAAAAGACGATCGGCAACATGATCGTGGCGCTGATCTTCTTTATCGCCGGCCTGGTGTTTTTCTTCTGCCCTGCCGTCTGGTACCCCATCTCCAAGGGCCTGATGTCCTTCAAGACCGGGACGGTCATGGATTACTTCTCGCTGGTGGCCATTATCCTGACCCTGTTCATCATCTTTGAGATCGGAAACAACCAGGGCCCCATCAGAAGACTGAGCACGATTCTTTCCATCCGCACCAGAAGCGACGAGCTCAACGAGAAGCCGGTTCTGGCCTCCAGACCGGAAGCGTTCTATACCAACGCGGCGCCGGTATATGAGGCGCCGAAGCCTGCCGCACCGGTGGTAGAGCATGTCGTAACGAGCCCGGTCTCCGCTCCGGAACCGGTAAAGCCGGAAGAAGCCTGGACGCCGGAGCCCGCCTGGACGGGTGTTCCGGAAGAGACGGGGGCGGAGGACAAACCCCATGGAAGCGCGTTTGTAAACCTTACCCCGGATGAAGAGGACAAAGCAGAATAAGCAAAGCAATACCGCTTCTAAAGGGAAGCGGAAAATCAAAAGGAGTCAACACAATTGAACTACGCAAAACTCGGGCGCTCCGCCCTGAAACAGGAGCAGGAGAAGTGTGAATCAGAATATGAGGCCCTGAAGGCCCAGGGCCTGAAACTGGATATGTCCCGTGGAAAACCGGGAAAAGAACAGCTGGATCTCGTCAGCGGAATCCTGAGCATCCTGACCGAAGCGGAAGACTGTGCCGCAGACGGGATGGATACACGCAACTACGGAGGCCTTGCCGGGTTGCCGAGCGCGAGAGCGCTTTTTGCCGATATCCTCGGCTGCAGACCGGAGGAATGCTTCGTGGGCGGAAACTCCAGTCTGGACCTGATGTACAATACCATCTCCAAGGCCTATACCCACGGCCTGCTTCACAGTGAAAAACCCTGGTGCAGACTGGACAAGGTGAAATTCCTGTGCCCGGCCCCGGGCTATGACCGGCATTTCCGTGTGACGGAGAGCTTCGGCGCGGAGCTGATCACCGTCGACATGACCCCGACGGGACCGGATATGGATCAGGTCGAGGACCTGGTGAAGGACCCTGCGGTAAAAGGCATCTGGTGCGTGCCGAAGTATTCCAACCCGGACGGGATCATCTACAGCGACGAGACCATCCGGCGGTTTGCCCGGCTGAAGCCCGCTGCAGAGGATTTCGTGATTATGTGGGACAACGCCTACTGTGTCCATGAGTTCGACGGCGACTTTGTGCCCTTCCCGGACATCCTCTCCCTCTGCCGGGAGGCCGGAAGGCCGGATATGGTTTTTGAATTTGCCTCAACCTCGAAGATTACCTTCCCGGGCGGCGGAATCTCCGTGATGGCGGCCAGCGAAGCCAACCTGAAGTACATGCAGAAGCTTTTCGGCGTACAGACCATCGGCTATGACAAGGTCAATCAGCTGCGTCATGTGCTGTATCTGAAGGATAAGGCCAATACGCTTGCCCTGATGAAAAAGCATGCGGCCATCATGAAGCCGAAGTATCGGATGGTCCTGGATATGCTGGAGCGTGAAATTGCCCCGCTGGGCATCGCCGAGTGGCAGAAGCCGAAGGGCGGCTATTTCATCAGCGTAAACACCATGGACGGCATTGCGAAGCGTACACTGGAACTCTGCCGGGAGGCAGGGGTAACGATGACGCCGGCCGGTGCGACCTTCCCCTATGGGATCGACCCTCGGGACCGCAACATTCGTGTGGCGCCGAGCCTTCCCCCGGTGCAGGAACTGCGGCAGGCGATGGAGATCTTCTGCGTCAGTATGCGTCTGGCCGCACTGGAAAAGCTGCTGGCAGGCTGAACACATTCGAAAGGATGGTATCGTCCCGCCCCGCAAAACGGAGCGGGACGATACCATAATATATAAATAATGTAAGATGCAGGTAAAATCAAAAAAGAAAGCAGGGAAAAACATGAATCTGGAAAAACTGGAAAAGAACGTAAAACTGCGCGGTTTTGATTTCTTCCACGCCGCGACGGCCGAGGAAGCGGTGCAGCATGTACTGGAACAGGTGCAGAACACAAGCGTGGGGATCGGCGGAAGCACCACGGTCGATCAGATCGGCCTTTATGACAGGCTGAAGGAGAATAACGAGGTTCACTGGCACTGGAAAGACGGAGCGACGGCGGAAGTCTACCGTGACGCGGCGGAAGCGGAGGTCTATGTCTCCGGCGTGAATGGAATTGCGGAAACCGGCGAGCTGGTGAACATCGACGGGAAAGGCAACCGTGTGGCCGCGCTGAGCTATGCCGTCGGGAAACGGATTTACCTCATAGCGGGCAAAAACAAGGTATGTCCGGATCTCAGCGCCGCAATCGAGCGCGCAAGAAACGTTGCAGCGCCGAAGAACCTGCTGCGCTTTCCGGGAAATCGCCCCTGCACAGAGGCCCAGCGCTGCTTCGACTGCCGTTCGGCGGACCGGAGCTGCTGCATCATGCAGATCCTGATGTTCAAGCCGATGCAGTCGAACAAGGTGGAGCTGATCCTTGTTGATGAGGACCTGGGCTACTGAGCGGAACACCTGAAGCCGAAGAAACAGAAAGAAGGATCGCCTCCATGGGGGGGGCGATCCTTCTTCATATCACTGATTCGGATAAGGAGAGGAGACAGGAGGAACCGAGGGGAGATATGGGTTCGGCATCTGACGGAAACGCACGAATAGTGGTTTCACGGAAGGCAAAACCACAAGATCTGGGACTGACAAAAAAAGTTGGAAAATCCTGAAAAAAATGCTTGACTTTTGCTTTAGCAGGTGCTATATTAGCCAAGCGCTCGAGAGAAGGGCGCACGGATTTCTACCAAGC
>CAMKEK010000015.1:0-15970 GCA_946411545.1 uncultured Clostridia bacterium | reverse complement strand
TGGCGAGATTATACTGCTTGGCCATCTCCTGGGCCACGCCGCCGTAGAGCCAGTCCGTGTCGGTCCCGGTCAGGCCGTGCAGCAGGATCAGAGACTTGGTGGGCCGGTCATAGTGGCGGGGATTCCAGATTTCTTCCATGATGAAGTCATTGGGAAGCACGAAACTGAAGTTTGTGTGCTGCATAATGCTGTCTGCGTGAAATTCCATTCTTCCGCTTGCCATAGATTTCCCTCCGTGAACAAAGATTACCGAAACAGTATAGCATCTTTTTTTCCATTCCGCCACTTGAACCTGAGGCCGCATCGTGATATTCTGTGCCAACAAGAACCTAAAACAAAGGAGAACCCAGATGAACACCTATACCTATACACCGAAATACGTCTGTTCCCGCGAGATCCGCTTCGGTCTCGAAGACGGGAAAATCCACGATCTCAGTTTTGTCGGAGGCTGTGACGGCAACCTCAAGGCCATCGGCAAGCTGCTGGAAGGGCGGGAAGCCGAAGAAGCCATCCGCATCCTGAAGGGCAACGACTGCGGCGGGCGCGGAACCTCCTGCGCCGACCAGCTTTCTCTCGCCCTGGAGGCCGCCCTTGAGGAAGAGCGGAGCGCCTGAAAAAACGACAGCCGACACTTCTGTTGAGTCGGCTGTCGTTTTTTCTGTATGGTGGGCTTATTCCTGGGCGGCGAAGACCCGGAGGAAGTTCTCGTGGGTGATCTTATCGATTTCGTCGTCCGTGAAATGGGCTTCCAGAACGCGGAGAATCTGCGGGAAACCGGCATAGTCGCGGAATTCCAGTGTGCTTACAATGCCGTCAAAATCAGAACCGAAGGCGAGACTCTCGATCCCGGCCCGGTCCCGGAGATACAGCAGGTGACGGACGATATCCTCGACGGCGGTTGTTCCGCCGCGGTCGCCAAGAAACTCATCATAGAAATTCACGCCGACGACACCGCCGGCCTCCGCCAGGGTGCGGAGCTGCCGGTCTGTCAGGTTCCGGGAATGGTCCTTCAGCGCCCGGCAGCAGCTGTGGCTGGCGATGAAGGGCTTTTTGCTGTGGGCGGCGACATCATAAAAGCCCGCCTCGGAGAGGTGGGAGACGTCGATGATGATGCCGAGCTCGTTCATCTTCTCCAGCACGTCAAAGCCGAAGGGCTTCAGACCGCGGCGCGTATGCTCCGCGGGATCGGGGCTGTTCGGGAAGCCGATGCAGTTTTCATAGTTCCAGGTCAGCGCGATCATGCGCACGCCGTCGGCGTAAACCGTGTCCAGGCGGTCGAGCTTTCCGTCCAGTTCCACCCCGTCTTCGACGGTAAGGATGGAGGAGAGAAAGCCGCTGCGGGCGTTTTCCAGAACCTGGGCAGCAGAGAGCGCGGGGCGGAGAGCATCCGCGCTGTCGGCGAGAAGCGCCCTGTAGCAGTGCAGAAGGGCCTGATAGAGCTCCCAGGGGTCCGTTTCCCGGCCGAGATAGTTGACCGCCGCGTCATGGGTGGGAATGAAGAGAGCGAAGCACTGGGCCAGGCAGCCGCCCTCCCGCAGCTTTTCCAGATTGATATGTCCCTCCCAGGTGCGGAGGGTTTTCTTGTTTTTGTAACAGAACAGAACCGTGTCGCAGTGCAGGTCGATGATGTTCATGAAAAGGTCCCTTTCCCGTATCAGCCGAGGAGCTCCGACAGAGCGTTCAGGGCCGAGATGGAGACGGCGTTGACCGTCATATGGAAGAAGATGCTGCCCCAGATGCTGTTACAGCGCTCATAGCAGCGGCACAGCAGCCAGGAGACCGGCAGATACTGCAGCAGGTAGACCCAGTAGATCGGGTCCAGCAGGGCATAGCCCCAGACGTGATAGAGCGAGAAGAGCAGCATGCTGGCTCCATAGGCAAGCCTGCGGCCGCGGCGGTACAGGCCGCCGAAGACGGCGCCGCGGAAAACCGGCTCCTCGACCAGGGGGGCAAGGAAGATTGCGAGGGCAGCGGTCTTGCCGTATTCGACCCCGGCCATCTCCATGACGGCGGCGTTATTGGGGTTGGGGCTCTCCGCCGGGAGAACAAGGAGAAGGATGCTGTTGAGGATCAGGTTGAAGGCGATCATCATGCCGTAGCAGATCAGGACCTGGAGCAGGCAGTAGCGGAAATGATCGCAGAGCGGATCAAAATCCCTGCGCAGAAAGCGGCCCGCAAAGAGCAGCATGTACAGCGCTCCGGCGACGTAGACGATCAGGTTGACCTGAAGGTCGGAGGTGCCGGCTGCGGCCGGAAGAGAATAGAGCAGCAGCGGCAGCAGCCAGACATGGAGCGGGAGATAAAGCAGGGCGGCGATGAGTTCGCCCTTTGTCATGCGGCTGGTGAAGCTCGCGGGATCAAAGGCCTGTCGGTTCATTGCATCGCCTTTCGCTGCAGCGTATAGAGCAGGTTCAGCGCCTCAAGGGGCGTAAGGGTGTTGAGGTCGGTTTTGCGGAGGGTTTCGCGAATCTCATCGGCCTGCAGATCCGCAAAGCTGATCTGGCTGAGCGAGTCGGCCGCTGCGTCGCGGACATGATCCTCCGGCAGCACGGCGATCCCCCGGTTTTCAATCAGCTCGTCAAGGCAGTGCTTGGCGCGGTCGATGACCGAGTCGGGGACACCGGCGAGCTTTGCGACCTCGATGCCGTAGCTGTCGTCGGCGGCGCCGGGGACGATCTTGCGAAGGAAGATGAGCTTGCCGTTCTGTTTCTTGGCGGTGATGTTGTAGTTGCGGATGCCGTCGAGCTCGCCTTCCAGGGCGGAGAGCTCATGATAATGCGTGGCGAACATGGTGCGCGCGCCGAGCCGGCGCTTGTCGGCGCAGTATTCCAGAATCGCCCGGGCGATGGCCATGCCGTCGTAGGTGGAGGTGCCGCGGCCGATCTCGTCGAGAATCAGGAGCGAGGAGGCGGTGGCGTTGCGGAGAATGTTTGCCACTTCGCTCATCTCCACCATGAAGGTGGAGCGGCCGGAGGCCAGGTCATCCGAGGCGCCGATCCGGGTGAAGACCCGGTCCGTCACGCCGATGACGGCGGACTGGGCGGGGACAAAGGAGCCGATCTGCGCCATGAGCACGATCAGAGCCGTCTGGCGCATGTAGGTGGACTTACCGGCCATGTTGGGGCCGGTCACGATGGCGAGCCGGTCGGAGCCGGTGTTGAGATAGGTGTCGTTCGGGACGAAGCGGACATCCTTGAGGGTCTGCTCGACCACGGGGTGACGGCCCTCGCGGATGGAGAGTTCCCGGGAAGCATCGACCTCGGGCATGGTATAGCGGTTGCGCACAGCGACCTCGGCCAGCGAGCAGAAGCAGTCCAGCGCCGCGACATGCTCGGCGGTCTTCTGGATGCGGCCGACCTTGGAGGCGACGCTGTCGCGCACCTGACAGAAGAAGTCATACTCCAGGGCCTGGATGCGGTCCCTGGCGGTGAGAAGGCTGTTTTCCAGCTCCTTCAGCTCGGGGGTGAAGTAGCGCTCGTTTGAGACCAGGGTCTGTTTGCGGATATAATGCTCCGGGACATTTTCGAGCCCGGCGGATTTCGGCACGTCGATGTAGTAGCCGAAGACCCGGTTGTAGCCGATCTTGAGCTTTTTGATGCCGGTGGCCTGGCGCTCCTGCTCCTCCAGGGCGGCGATGCGCTCGGCCCCGTGGTCGCGCAGCTGCCTCAGCTCGTCCAGCTCCTGGGAGAAGCCCTCCCGGATGATGCCGCCTTCGCGCACGGAGAAGGGCGGCTCGTCACAGATGGCGCGGTCGATCTCCTCGCGGACGTCGCCCAGCAGGTCCATGGCCGCAATCTCGCGCAGCTCGGCGCTCTTCATATCTTTCAGAAGCTCCTGCAGACGGGGCAGAACGGCGACGCAGTTGGAGAGCATGCGCAGATCCCGCCCGCCGGCGCTGCCGTAGACGGTGCGGCTGACCAGGCGCTGCATGTCGCTGATGTCCTTCAGGGCGCGCATGAGCTCACTCCGGCAGACGGTGGCTTTCGTAAGCTCATCCACGGCATTGAGCCTGCGGCGGATGGCCGCCACGGAGAGCAGAGGCCGCTCCACCCAGGCGCGGAGCATGCGGCTGCCCATGGCGGTGCCGGTCTTGTCCAGCACCCAGAGGAGACTGCCCTTTTTCTCGCCGCTGCTCAGGGACTCGGTGAGCTCCAGGCTGCGGCGGGCGGTGTAGTCCAGCTCCATATACCGGCCGCCGAAAAACACGTCCAGGCGGCTCAGGTGGGAGAGGTCAAACTTCTGCGTCTCCTGCAGGTACTGCAGCAGCGCGCCGCAGGCGCAGATGGCGGCGGTGCCGTCCTGGAGCCCGGCCTCGTCCACATCGGAGAAGCCGAACTGCTCACAGACACGGGCGGCGCACGGCAGATATTCAAAATACCCCGGCTCCTGCTCGGGCATGGCGTCCAGCTGATCCCGCAGGAAGGATACAATGGCGCTGTTTTCCGCCGCGCCGGGGGAGAGCACCGCTTCCCTCGGAAGGAAGCGGGCGAGCTCGTTGCGGACATGCTCCTCCCCGTCCCGCGGGAAGGCGGCACAGCAGAACTCACCGGTAGAGAGCTCGCAGAAGGCGATGCCGGCGCTGTCTCCGGAGAGGAAGATGGCGCAGATGTAGTTGCTGCGGTCCTCGGAGAGCATGGAGCTGTCCGTGACGGTGCCGGGGGTGATGATCCGGATGACATCGCGCTGCACCAGTCCCTTGGCCAGGGCCGGGTCCTCCAGCTGCTCACAGATGGCGACCTTGTAGCCTTTGGAGATGAGCTTTGCGATGTAACCCTCGGCGCTGTGATAGGGGACGCCGCACATGGGCGTACGCTCATCGGGATCCTCGACGTTCCGGTCCCGGGTGGTGAGCGCCAGGTCCAGCTCGCGGGAGGCGGTAACGGCGTCGTCGTTGAACATCTCATAAAAGTCGCCCAGACGGAAGAAGAGCAGGCAGTCGCGGTGCTGCTCCTTGATCTCCTGATACTGGCGCTTCATCGGGGTAAGCTCAGCCATTGCACTCCGCTTCCTTTCCGTACAGGGCCCAGGTGTTACCGTCGGTGATTTCGACGGTGATGAAGCGGCCGATGAGGGATGGGTCGCCCTTCAGGTGGACCAGGCGGCCGCCGTTGGTGCGGGCGGAGAGATTATACTCGTCCCGACCGGTCAGACCGTCGACCAGAACCCGCTGCCGGGTGCCGATATAGGCCCGGTGCTTCTCCCCCGAGATCCGGTTTGCCGTCTCCGTCAGAGCATCGAAGTGAAGCTGCTTCTGTTCACGGGTGTAGGGATCGGGCATGGAAGCGGCCGGCGTGCCGACGCGTTTGGAATAGATGAAGGTGAACATCGCGTCATAGCGGACCTCTTCGCAGAGGGAAAGCGTCTCGGCAAAATCCTCGTCCGTCTCGCCGGGGAAGCCGACGATGATATCCGTCGTAAGGACGAGATCCGGCATCAGGGCGCGGGCGGCGGCGACTTCTTCCAGGTACTTTTCGCGGGTATAGCTGCGGTTCATGGCCTTGAGAATGCGGTTGGAACCGGACTGGACCGGCAGGTGGATGTGATGGGCGCACTTTTCGCATTCGGCCATGGTCCGGAAGAGCTTTTCGGTGGCATCCTTCGGATGGCTGGTCATGAAGCGGATCAGAAAGTCCCCGGGAATGTCGTTGATCATGCGGATCAAATCGGCGAAGTCCACGTCCAGGCCGAGGTCTTTGCCGTAGGAGTTGACGTTCTGGCCGAGAAGCGTGATGTCTTTATAGCCGGCGGCGACCAGTTCCTTCGCTTCGCGGACGACATCCTCCGGCAGGCGGGAGCGCTCGCGCCCGCGCACGTAGGGAACCACACAGTAGGTGCAGAAGTTGTTGCAGCCGTACATGATGGAGAGCCAGGCTTTGACGCTGCCGTCGCGCTGGCGCGGGATGCCCTCGGCCACGACGCCGGGGCTCTGTTCGGTGGCATAGACCCGCTTGTGCCGGTCCATGACCCGCTTCAGAAGCTCGGGAAAGCGCCAGAGCTCATGCGGACCGAAGACCAAATCCACGATGGGATAGGAGCGCTTGATCCGCTCGGTCATGTGCTCCTGCTGCACCATGCAGCCGCAGACCGCGATGATCTGATTCGGACGGGCCTTCTTGGTGTGGTTCAGGGCGCCGACATTGCCGAGCACGCGCATCTCGGCATGCTCGCGCACGGCGCAGGTGTTGACGACAATGACATCGGCCTGAAACTCGTCCTGGGTCATGCCGTAGCCCATCTCGGTGAGATAGCCGCGGAGCTTTTCGCTGTCGGCCTCATTCTGCTGGCAGCCGTAGGTGTCCACCATGGCGAGGGGACGGGCCCCGTCTGCGGTGACGCGGTCAAAAATCTGGTGGCAGATGGTAAGCTGACGGGAGATCTCCTCCTGGGGGATGGTTGTTCTTTCGTATTTCAAGGGCCTTACTCCGTTCCTGTGTTCCGAATCCGGGACGCTTTTTGCGTTACTCCGGGTGGTGAATTTCAAAGATTCTCTATTTTATCCCGAAAGAGAGAAAAGTGCAAGCGCGAATCCGGGCTTTTCCAAGAATTGAGCGGGGCCTGTTTCCGCGGCGGCCGGAGAGCAGAGGACGGAGGCGAAACCATGGCGAAAAAACCATAGACCTTTTCGGCAAAATAGGTTATAATATTTTAATTATAGAGAAACAGAAAGCAGAATTGTGAAGGAGAGAAGTCCATGCCGCAGATTAACCTTTTGTCTCCGCACGTCGCCGACCTGATCGCGGCCGGTGAGGTGGTCGAGCGCCCCGCGTCGGTCATCAAGGAGCTGATGGAGAATTCCTTTGACGCCGGAGCGAAGCACGTGACGGTGGAGATCAGCGACGGCGGCGCGACCATGATCCGCATTACCGACGACGGCTGCGGCATGGCGCCGGAGGACGCGGGGATCGCCTTTTTGCGGCACGCGACCTCCAAGCTGCATGACGAGCACGGCCTCGAGGCCATCGAGACGATGGGCTTTCGCGGAGAGGCTCTGGCGGCGATCTCCGCCGTGTCGCATATTGAGCTCCATACCCGCAGGCCGGAGGACGCGGAAGGAACGTATATGAGCCTGACGGCGGGCGAGATCGACGAGATGGAGCCAACGGGCTGCCCGGCGGGAACAAGCATCTGCATCCGGGATCTGTTCTACAACACCCCCGCGCGGCTGAAGTTCCTGAAATCCGACCGGAGCGAGGCTTCGGCCTGTGTGCAGGCGGGGCTGCGCTGCGCCATGGGGCGACCGGAGATCTCGGTGCGCTTTCTGCGGGACGGAAAGGAAGAATTCTTTACCCCCGGCGACGGAGAGATGAGCTCGGCCTGCTACGTACTGCTGGGCCGGGAGATCAGCTCCACACTGCTGCCGGTGAGCAGCACGGACGAAGGCCTGGGCCTGAAGGGCTTCATCTCGTCTCCGGCTGCCGGGAGAGGGAATCGGGGGGCGCAGTATTTCTATGTCAACGGCCGCTTTATCCGCTCGAGCCTGCTGCAGGCGGCGCTGGAACAGGCCTATAAAAACACGCTGCTGACGGGCCGATACCCGGCCTGCGTGGTTTACCTTGAGATCCGCCCCGGCGCCGTGGATGTCAATGTGCACCCGGCGAAGACCGAGGTGAAGTTCTCGGAGGAGCGGCGGGTCTTCAACCTGCTTTATCAGGCGGCGCTGGAGACGCTGCACGGTGAAAACCGTGTTGCGGCGGAGAAGACGGAGACAAAGGCCGAATCGAAACCGGCTGTCCGGGTGCCGGAGTCAAGAATCGGGACAGACGCGGGCGAAACGGGGAAAGGAGCCTTTTCACCGCTCTCTGCGGCCGCTGTACCCATATCCGTTCCGGAAGAGCCTGCAGCCTCGGCGGAACCTGCTGCGGTGTCACAGGTAGAAGCGGCTTCGCCGGCAGCGACGGAAAGAAGCTATGAGACCGTGACCGTAGCGGCATGGAAGCAGACGGCGGAGCCCGCCGCTTCGGCAGAGCCGCTCAGGGCGCATGCCGTCGGCGGTCCGGTTCAGAGCGACCGCGGACAGATCATCGAAAATGTCCCGTCAGTCATGCCATTTAGAACGGAGGAGCCCGCACAGCGGCAGTCGCTGTTCACCGCCGCGGCGGCGGAAACAGGAGAACGGCAGACGGCATCCGCCGGAGTACAGGAAGAAAAAACGGCGGAGCGGGGGACGCCGGTCGAAAACTCTGTTCAAGATGTTGATAACTTAATCGCACCTGACCACAAGATCGTGGGGGAGGCACTGAAAACCTATATCATTGTCGAGGTGGAGGACCGCATCATCCTGATCGACAAGCACGCCGCCCACGAGCGGATGAACTTTGACCGCCTGAAGGCGCAGCAGCGGGAAATCCCCGCGCAGCAGCTCCTTGTGCCGATTACCAAACGCGTTACGGCGGAAGAGCTGGGGCTGCTGGAGGAGTTCGGAGCGCTGTTTGAAGAGTTCGGCTTTGAGATTGAGCCCTTCGGCGCGCACGAGGTCATCCTCCGGGCGGTGCCGGCGGATATCCTGCCGGATGACGCGCTGCCGGCGCTGGAGGAGATTCTGGAGCATCTCGAAGAAGGAGACACCCCGGACCCGCGGAGTGCGCGGGACGAGCTGCTGCACACCGTGGCCTGCAAGGCGGCCATCAAGGCCGGATGGAACACCGGAATGGCGGAGCTGGAGCGGATCACCCGGGAGGTGCTCAGCGGACGGGTGAAATACTGCCCCCACGGAAGACCGGTTTCCGCGACGGTTACCCGAAAAGAGCTGGATAAGCTGTTCCTGCGGATCGTATGAAGAAGAAAAAGCTGATTGTGATCGCGGGCCCGACCGCGTCGGGAAAGACCGCGCTTGGCATCGCCCTGGCGGGGCGCGTCAACGGGGAGATCGTCTCGGCGGATTCCATGCAGATCTACCGGGGAATGGATGTGGGCACCGCGAAGGCGACGGCGGAGGAACAGGCCGCCGCGAGCCATCACATGCTGGACCTGATTGAACCGGGGGAGAACTACTCGGTCTCCCGTTATGTTCAGGAGGCGACCGAAGTCTGCGAAGAACTGTTCCGCCGGGGAAAACAGCCTGTTGTGGTGGGCGGTACGGGACTCTACATCGACGCGCTTCTGGCCGGGAGGCGCTTTGCCGGGACGCAGAACGAGAGCACGGAGCTCAGAGAAGAGCTCGGCGCCGAATACGACCGTCTCGGCGGGGAAGAGATGCTCAAAAAGCTGCGGGCGGTGGACCCGGAACGCGCCGGGAAGCTCGCCCCGGGGGACCGCCGGCGTATCATTCGGGCGCTGGAGGTGTATGCCCTGACCGGACGCAGCATCAGCGAGCATGACGAGCAGAGCAGGCTTGTGCCGCCGGCTTATGAAGCGGTGTATGCGGTGCTGAACTTTTCGGACCGGGGGAAGCTCTACGAGCGCATTGAAGCGCGGGTAGACCGGATGTGCCGGGACGGACTGTTTGAGGAGACGGAAGCACTGCTGAAAAGAGGCATACCGGACGAGAGCACCTGCATGCAGGCGATCGGATACCGGCAGGCCGCCATGGCGCTGCGGGGTGAGATCAGCCGGGAAGAGGCAGTATCACTCATCAAGCAGGCGACTAGGCGCTATGCCAAGCGGCAGCTCACGTGGTTTCGCCGCAGGGAAGAGGTCCTGTGGCTGGAGGCGGACCGGATGACGACGGAAGAAATGGCCAACCGGGTACTGGAAGCGTTCAGACGGGAGGAGAGCGTATGACAGAAGAACAGATCGGGAAAAACGTAGCGCATGTCAAGGCGGAAATCGCGCAGGCGGCCGGGGAAGCGGGCAGAGATCCGGCGGAAATCCTGCTGGTGGCGGCGACCAAGATGAACGACGCGGATTCTGTCCGGGCGGCGATCCGGGCGGGCGTGGACATCTGCGGGGAAAACCGGGTGCAGGAGATGCTGGAGAAGAATGCCCAGGGCGCCTATGAGGGCGCGCCGCTGCACTTTATCGGACATCTGCAGAAGAATAAGGTCCGTCAGGTGGTGGGGCTCTGCAGCCTGATCCACTCGGTGGACAGTCTCTCCCTGCTGCAGGAGATCTCCAAAACAGCGGAAAAACGGGGCCTTACGCAGGACGTGCTGCTGGAAGTCAACATCGGAAATGAGGAATCAAAGTCCGGATTTTCACCGGAAGAGATCGGGCCGGCACTGGAAGAAGCGGCCAAAATGACCTCCGTCCGGGTAAGGGGACTCATGGCAATTCCGCCGATTTGCGAAAAACCGGAAGAAAACCGCCCATTTTTTCTGAAAATGCAAAAGCTTTTTGTTGACAATTGCGGAAAAAAATACGATAATATATCGATGGATTTTCTTTCGATGGGCATGTCCGGGGATTACGCCGAGGCGGTTCGCTGCGGTGCGAACATGGTACGCGTCGGGACCGGGATTTTCGGCCCGCGGAATTATACATAAAAACAAAACGGAGGATCAGCCATGAGCTTCAT
Organism: uncultured Clostridia bacterium; assembly: GCA_946411545.1. Taxonomy (GTDB): domain Bacteria; phylum Bacillota; class Clostridia; order Oscillospirales; family Oscillospiraceae; genus Limivicinus. The sequence continues at coordinate 5,517 of CAMKEK010000015.1, read as the reverse complement.
GGACGAATTGAGAAAGCTGACCCAGCCGTATGAGGACGAGGACGACTTTTACGAGGGCGCAGATCCCTCCGCGCAGCCGCCTGCTCCGACGGAGGCTCAGCTGGAGTTTGAAAACGCGTTTGGCGGACGGGAGACGCCCGAACCGGTTGAGGAAGAGACCGAAGACGCCGCTCCCGCAGCCCAGGAAGGCGGAGGAAAGGGAATTTTCTCCGGCCTGGGAAGAAAAAAGGCCCCGCGGCCGCGGATTACCGCCCGGGAGCGGACGGTGGAGTTCGGCGGAACGGAACAGCAGGTCATCCTCTTCAATCCCAAGAGCTTTGATGAGGCCGGCGACCTGGTGCAGCATCTGAGCCAGGGCCGGAGCATTGTGATGACACTGGAGGGCGTCCCGACGGATCTGGCCAGACGCCTGCTGGATTTTCTCTCCGGAATTGCCTATGCGCTGCAGGGGAAGATTACCCCGATTTCGGCAAAGACCTATTTTGTCACCCCGCAGAATGTTGACGTGCTCGGCGCGGAGGAGTTCGGTACCTCCGGATCGGGAACGGCTTCAACCTGATATATCAACTTCACTTCGTTATTCCGTACATCAATCATTGAAAGGTGGATTTAAAGCATGATTACCGCTCAGGACATCCGTGAAAAGACTTTTGAGAAGTCCAGAATGAATGGCTATGACATGGCCTCTGTGGACGACTTCCTGGAAGAGCTGGCCGAGGACATCGGCGCAGCCCAGAAGGAAAATGCCGTTCTGAAGAGCAAGATGAAGGTCCTCGTGGACAAGATAGAAGAATATCGTGCCAATGAGGAAGCACTGAACATGGCAATTCTCTCGGCACAGAAGCTTGCGGTGCAGATCGAGAGCGAAGCCCGTCAGCGTGCCGCCGCGATGATTGAAGACGCAGAGCGTCAGGTCAAGGCGAAGGTCGGCTCCATCCAGGACCAGACCGCCGCTGAAGAGCGCCGCCTGAGTGACGCGCAGACCGCGACGAAGATCTTCCTGGACAAGGCCAAGGCACTTTGCAGCGAGCACCTCACCAGACTGGGTGTGATCGGCGGAGAGCTGGAGCTGCCGGAGGAAGAGCCTGAGGTCGCAGAGGTTGAGGAAGAAGAGGAGGTGCCTGTTGTGACCGACGACGTCGACATCGACGAAGCGGTCCGCTCTATTGAGGAACAGGTCTCCCGCCCCAGCGCTCCGGAACCGGCGCTGGATCTTGACCTTTCCGACTTCGATCTGGCTCCCGCTCCCAAGCGGAAAAACCTGAGCAGCACGCAGTCCTTCAACCTGTAAGCTGCTCCTGAAAGCCGAATCATGTCGCGGGGTGGCGCGAAAGCGCACGCCCCGCTTTCGGCTTATTATTTTATACTGATACCAGGAGATTTTTCTATGTCCAAGGATTACAATGCAAGCCTGAACCTGCCGAAAACCGACTTCCCGATGCGTGCCGGCCTCCCCAAGCGCGAGCCGGACATGCTCAAAAACTGGGAAGAGATGGATCTGTACAACCTGCAGCTGAAGAAGAACGAGGGCAAGCCGCTGTTCTCTCTGCATGACGGACCTCCGTTCTCCAACGGCAACATCCACATGGGCCACGCGCTGAACAAGGCCCTGAAGGATTTCATCAACCGCAGCTATATGATGCGCGGCCGCTATGTCCCCTACATCCCCGGCTGGGACAACCACGGCATGCCCATCGAGAGCGCCATCATCAAAGAGCAGAAGCTCAACCACAAGGAAATGTCCACGGCGGACTTCCGCAGCGCCTGCCACGACTATGCCGAACGATATGCCAAGATCCAGATGGCGGGCTTCAAGCGCCTTGGCGTCATCGGCGACTGGGAGCATCCGTACTACACGATGAACCCCGGCTTCGAGGCCGACGAGGTGCGCGTCTTCGGCAAGATGTACCGCAACGGCCACATCTACAAGGGCTTCAAGCCGGTCTACTGGTGCGCCCATGACGAGACCGCCCTGGCCGAGGCGGAGATCGAATATCACGACGATCCGGTCACCACGGTCTATGTGAAGTTCCCGATGCATGACGACAAGGGCAAGCTCAGCCATCTGGACAAGTCCAAGCTCTTCTTCATGATCTGGACAACGACCACCTGGACGCTTCCCGGAAACCTGGGCATCACCCTGCATCCGGACTTCCAGTATGCGATCGTCAAGGTCCCCAACGGCGAGATGTACATCATGGCCGAGGCCCTGGTGGACGAGGTCATGGCCAAGGGCGGCGTCACGGAGTACGAGACCGTCGAAACCCACCCCGGCACCTTCTTCGAGTACATGCTGGCGGATCATCCTTTCCTGCCCAAGACTTCCCTGCTGATGCTGGCGGACTATGTTACGACGGATTCCGGTACCGGCTGCGTCCACACGGCGCCCGGCTTCGGTGATGTCGACTATCAGACCTGCATGCAGTACGGCACGGAGATGGTCGTCCCGGTGGACGATCAGGGCCGCCACACCGACTACGCCGGCAAGTATGCCGGACTGGGCGTGGAAGAGTCCAACCCCATCATCGCAGCCGACATGAAAGAGAGCGGCATGCTCTTTGCCTCGGAGAACATCACCCACAGCTATCCGCACTGCTGGCGCTGCAAGAAGCCCATCATCTTCCGCGCGACCCCGCAGTGGTTCTGCTCGGTGGATTCCTTCAAGGACGAGGCCATCGCCGCCTGTGAGAATGTGCGCTGGCTTCCCGCCTGGGGCAAGGAGCGCATGGGCGCCATGATCCGCGAGCGCAGCGACTGGTGCATTTCCCGTCAGCGCCGCTGGGGCCTGCCGATTCCGGTGTTCTACTGCGACGACTGCGGCAAACCCGTCTGCACCGAAGAGAGCATCGAATCCGTTGCGAAGATCTTCGAAGAGTGCGGAAGCAACGCGTGGTTTGAGTGCGAAGCGAAGGATCTTCTGCCGGACGGCTTTGTCTGCCCGCACTGCGGCGGAAAGCATTTCACCAAAGAGACCAACACCCTGGACGGGTGGTTTGACTCCGGCTCCACGCACTTTGCCGCAATGCAGCGCGATCAGGGCTTCTGGCCCTCCACGATGTACATCGAAGGCGGCGACCAGTATCGCGGCTGGTTCCAGTCGTCGCTGCTGGTGGCGGTCGGCGCGCTGGGCAAGGGGGCTCCGTATCAGGAGTGCCTGACCCACGGCTGGACGGTGGACGGCGAAGGCCGCGAGATGCACAAGTCCCTCGGCAACGGCGTGGATCCGCAGGAGCTGATCGATGAGTTCGGCGCGGACGTGGTCCGCCTGTGGGCCGGCTCCGCCGACTATCACGTCGACGTGCGCTGCTCCAAGGAGATCTTCAAGCAGCTGAGCCAGAACTACCTGAAGTTCCGCAACACCGCCCGCTACTGCCTCGGCAACCTCGACGGCTTCGACCCGGAGAACCCGGTCGCGCCGGAAGAGATGCTGCCGCTGGACCGCTGGGCGATGACGAAGCTCAACGAGCTGATCGACAAGGCGGAAGCGGCGTATCAGGACTATGAGTTCCACACCGTTTCCCACGCGATCAACGACTTCTGCGTGGTCGAGCTCTCCAGCTTCTATCTGGATATCATCAAGGACCGTCTGTACTGCGAGGCGCCGAACAGCCTGAAGCGCCGCAGCGCTCAGACCGCCCTGTTCTACATCCTCGACACCCTGACCAAGATGTTTGCGCCGATCCTGGCCTTCACCTGCGACGAAATCTGGCTGGCGATGCCGCACCGCGCGGAGGACGACACCCGCAATGTCCTGCTGAACCAGATGAACAAGCCCTTCACGGCCTACAGCCTGAGCGGGGACGAGATGGCACGCTGGGACAGCCTGATCCGTGTCCGCAACGACGTCAACGGCGTCATCGAGACCGCCCGCGCCGCCAAGCGCATCGGCAAGCCTCTGGAGGCCGCCGTGCGGCTGCATGCGACGGACGACGACAGCAGGGCGGCTCTGGAGAGCGTCAGCGACATGGGCCTGAAAGAGCTCTTTATCGTGTCCGAATGCCTGATCGCCCCGGACGAGGATCCGGATGCGGCCGCGAGAAACAACGGAACCGCCTATCCCGGCCTGGAAATCAGCGTCCGCGAGGCACCGGGTGTCAAGTGCCCGCGCTGCTGGATGCATTCCCTGGAGGCCGATCCGGAGACGGGACTCTGCCCGCGCTGCGCCGAGGTCCTGAAAACCCTGTAAGACTCTGACGGGCGGGCGGATCCCGCCCGCCCGGTTGAGAAACCTCCATCAATTCTGTTGAGATTCCATTTTCACCGCTGCTGATGCGGCAGATAGGAGATCACTATGTTGTATGCTATTATCGGACTGCTGGTCATCATTGCCGACCAGTACATCAAATTCTGGGTGCAGGGCCACATTGCGCTGACCTCGACCGGAGAGGAATTCATTCCCGGGATCCTGAGTCTGGCCAATGTGCATAATGACGGCGCCGCGTTCGGTTTCCTGGCGGGAAGCGGAGCGAGAATCCCGTTTATCATTGTGGCGGGCGTCTTTACGGTGGCGGTGATCATTGCCCTGGCGACAAAGCTGATCTCCGGAAAGCTGGCGCGCTGGTCCATCGTCCTGGTGACGGCCGGAGCCCTGTCCAACTGCCTTGACCGCGTGCTGTACGGGTATGTACAGGATATGTTCAAGACGGAGTTCATGAACTTCCCGGTCTTCAACCTGGCGGATGTGTTCATCACGGTGTTCGCCATCGTCTTTGCCCTTGCGGTGATCTTCGGAAAAACCAGACGGGATGACGAAGACGACTATGAGTTTGAAGACGACGAAGACGACGAGGAGTACGAAAAGCCGAAGCGTGCTTCCCGCAAAAAGGAGAAGCGCAGCAAGCGCCGTGCCTCCCGCTATGAGGACGAGGACGATTACGAGGATGAGGACGAGGACGACGAAGAATATGAGAAGCCTGCCCGCGCCCGCAAGTCCCTGAAGTCCAGACGCGCAAAACGCGCCGCGGTCGAGGAGGACGACGAGGAAGATTACGAGGAGCCCGCACCGGCTCCCGCCCGCAGGCAGACCGCCGTAAAGCAGAAGGCCGCAGCCCCGAAGTCCCGGGCCAGTGCAGCGAAAGCGGTACAGTCGGATGAGGATCCCTTTGCCGGCTGGGACCGCGCCGAGGCCAAGGTTGAAGCTGCGAAGAAGTCCGCGGCCGCCGCGCCGAGACCGGCAGCGAGAAGCGCCGCCCCCGCCCAGAGTGCCCAGGCCAGACCCGCCCAGCGGAGCACGCAGTCTGCCGCCGCGAAACCGGCAGCAGCAAGACCCGCGGTGAGACCGGCGGCCCAGAGCGCCGCAAAGCCGGCTGCCGCCGCAGCGGCCAAACCCGCCGCGAAGCCCGCTCCCAGACCCGCGGCCAAACCGTCGTCTTCGGAGGAGGAATTCTCCCTGGATGACATCCTGAACGAATTCAGATAAACAATACAAGAATATGGATGAAGAAATTCTGTCCATCATTGCTGAGGAGAGCGGAGAGCGAATCGACGCTCTCCTCGCGCGTACTGTCCCGAGCCTGA
>CAMKEK010000014.1:0-16006 GCA_946411545.1 uncultured Clostridia bacterium | reverse complement strand
TGGTGGCGGTGCCGCCGCGGGCAACGCCATGAAGGGCTTCGTTCCACCAGTTGTAAGCAGGGATCCCGAGACGCTCAATGGCGGGGGAGTCAAAACGCAGCTGGCTGGCCTTTTCACGCAGAGTCATCTGAGAAACAAGTGCAATTGCTTTTTCTCTTGCCTGTTCTCGTGTCATTATTTCCTCCTGTTAAGTATGGTACAAAAAGAAGCTGCGAGTTTTGGAATTGTATCCTTGTTCGCAGCTTCTTTGAATTCTTGATCTTGGAATTATCCTTTCACAGCACCGGCAATGAAGCTGTCCTGAATCTTCTTGCTCATGAAAACATAGAAGATCAGAGTCGGGATTGTTGCGAGCGACAGTGCCGCGCCGATTGGCCCCCAATCTGTCGTATACTGTCCTGACAGAGACTGAACACCAACCGGAAGGGTTCTCCACTTGTCAGAGTTTACGAATACGTTTGCAAACATCAGCTCGTTCCAGCACTGCAGGAATGTATAGATCCCAACGGTTGCAACGGCGGGGGACATCAGAGGAGCGATTACGCGGAAGAAAGTACCCCAGACACCGCAGCCATCCAACATCGCTGCCTCGTCCAGGTCATAGGGAATATCGCCCATAAAACCTGTGCAGACAAGAATACCCATCGCCAGGGAAAAGGCGGAATACGGGATGATCAAAGCCCAGAGGGTATCCAGAAGCTTGATCTTGGCCAGCGTTGTATAGAGCGGGACAATAGAGGCGTGGATGGGGATGGTAAGACCGAGCATGAAGAAGCTGTTCATGCGCTTGCGCCCCTTCCAGCGCAGCCGCGTCATGGCATAGGTCGCCATGACAGATGCCGCCAACGTAATGACAATTGTAGTGACGGCCACAATCAAGCTGTTCAGGAAGTACCTGGGCATGTTTCCTGTATTCAGGGCGCGTTTATAGTTTTCCCAGACCCACTCGCGAGGAAGGCCGACGACGTTCTCACCGAAGATTTCGGCATTGGTTTTCAGAGAGAAGGTCAGCATCCAGTAGACGGGGAAAAGACTGATGACTGCCCAAAGGATCAGAATAACGTAAACGACCGTCTTTCTCCATTTGCCGGATCCGGAGACACTGTGGTTCATCTTACTTTTCCTCCTTGAAGAGCATGTTGATCAGCAACGCGAACACAAAGCACAGAACAATCAGCATGACCGCAATGGTGGAACCCATGCCGTATCGGTTGCGCAGGAACAACATGCTGATCATCAGAGTGCTGGGCACCTCTGTCGCGTGGTTTGGACCGCCGTTCGTCAGAACGTAGATCAGGTCGAATGATTTCAAAGAGCCGGTGATGGCAAAAATCACACTGACACGCAGGATCGGCCGGATATAAGGGATGACAATGTAACGGCTGACCTGTGCCTCGGTGCAGCCGTCGAGCATGGCTGCTTCGGTGAGTTCAACCGGCACGCCCTTGATTCCGGCGTACATGAGCAGCATATGATAACCGACATACTGCCACAGGATCGGAACAAAGGCTGCGCCCAGCGCGGTCTTCTTGTTTCCAAGCCATATCCGTGTCAGCTTGTCGAGCCCGACGGAGCGGAGGAATACATTCAAAACACCGTAATCAGGGTTGTATATTTTAAGCCATAGCTGGCCAATTACGACGGTGGAAATCAGAACCGGAAGGAAAAAGATAGAAAGAAATGCTGTTCTGCCTTTGATCGGCCTGGAGAGACGCAGCGCCAGCCAAAGGGCAAAGGGAAGCTGGATGCAGCAGGATAAAATCGCCAGAAGGAAGGCGTTTTTCAGGGCGCGCTGAATATTGATGGATCTGCTGGTAAAGAGTTCGACATAGTTTTTAAAGCCGATAAACTCCGGTGTTGTAAATCCGTTCCATTCCGTGAAACTGTATATCGTAGACATGATGATCGGCGCGATCAGCACGCCGACAAACAGAATCAGGGCGGGCAAAAGGAACAGAAAAATGTTTAACTTGTAGCGAAACGGCTTATTCATAATCTGTTTCCCTTCAAATAAGCAGGGAGACGGTTCCCCGGGGAATATACCCGCAAGGAACCGTCCCCTTCACGTATTACTCAGCTGAAATAGTCTTTCTGTGTCGGCCTCAGCCTAAATCGGCATCCAAACCTTCCACATACTCGGTCGGAGTCACATCGCCGGCATATGCAAGGCCGATGTAATCCAGATAGGTATTGGCGGCATCCGCGCTCAGGAAGTTATCGCCGAAGAGAACCATATCCTCTGCCTTGGAAGCCATGTCGGCAGCGGCCTGGATCAGGGAATTGACTTCCGCATCGGGGTCCGCGGCCCAGCAGGGCAGATTTGCGCCACTCTTATAATCGGCGTCGGACATGAATTTCGCAAGGAAGAAGGCGGCTTCCACGGCCAGGTCTTTGTTCTTGGAGCTCTCGGTGACAGCCAAGGTGTTGTTCGGGCCGCCGATCATGCTGTACAGGGGGATGGAATCATCAAGCACGGGGAAGGTGCCGGCCTTGACGTTGAACTGGGCCTGCTCGCCGATGTCCTTGTTGTTCCAGGAACCGTTCTGATAGAAGGCATATTTGCCGGCGATGAAGTTGTTCTTCACTTCGTCGTTGCCGAGAGCGGCAGCGCTGGGATCAAAATACTCATTTTCAACCATGCCCTGGAAGGCTTCAATGGCCTTGACAACACCGTCGTTGTTCCAGGAAGCTTCACCGTTGTACATATCGCGCAGGGCCTGACCGCCGACGGACTTGATGACCAGGGGCTCAACATACTCGGACAGGCACCAGAGTTCCTTGCCGGAAACGCCGAAGGGGATGATACCGGCAGCCTTGAGGGCTTCGCAGCAGGCTATCATGTCTTCGTAAGTCGCAGGGATGTCTTCATAGCCGACCTGGGCCAGAAGATCCATGTTGGCATACAGAGTGACCAGAGACATGGTGTAGGGAACGCCGTACATCTTGTTGTCATAACGGACGTTGACCGTCATGGCCTCAGGGAGCTCGTCCTTATAAGCTTCATACTCATTGTCAACGCAGTAAACACGGCCGGCATTGACAAACTCACCCAGGAAGCCCATGCCCCAGGTGAAGAAGATGTCGGGCAGGCCCTCGCCGGAAGACATGGCGGCCTTGATCTTGGTCTTGTAGGCTTCGTTTTCGGTGGTGACATGCTCGATCTTTACGCCGGGGTGCTCGGCCTCGAAGGCGGCAATGCCGTCTACAAAGGCCTGGTGGCTGGAGTCGCTCTCTGTGGCGATGGACCACAGGGTCAGGGTAACATCATCTGCAAATGCGGCGGGCGCGCCGAAGCAGCACAGAGAGAACACCATTACGAGAGCCATGAGCAGTGCGAGACGTTTCTTCATTTTGCTTCCTCCTTAAAATGTTCTGTGATTATATTATTTGCAGGTCACCCTGCTAATCACCTGAGGTCGGAGACCGTTTCGCCCTCCAGCAGGGAACCGGAGACGATGCGGCGGTCAATCAGCGCGGTTTTCGGATGTTCAATCAGGTCGATGAGACAGCTTGCGGCGAGTGTTCCGAGCTCTCCCGTGTTCTGTTTCCAGGTCGTGAGCTTCGGGCTGAGAATCTGCGACAGCGCGATCCCGTCGTAGCCGCACACGGAAATGTCGTCCGGGATGCGGAGACCGGCGTCGTGTATCGCGTTCAGACCCCCGATACAGGAAAAGTCATCCGGGAAGAAAATACAGGTCGGACGGTCGGAACCGGAGAGAAGCTCTTTGGTAAGCCGGTAGCAGCTTTCGGAATCGTGGTAATCACTGAAGCGTACGTAATCCTCCCGAATCCTGACTCCGGCAGACTCACAGGCCCGATAAAACCCGGTCAGGCGGTTTTTGGTGACGGTGGTCTCCTCTCCGTGGAGAAAAGCGAGTTTTCGATGGCCTTTAGAGAGAACATAACCCGTAAGTTCCTCCATGCCCCGAAGATTATCCGAGAGAATTGCGATCCGGTTGTTGAACAGATGGTCGATGGTCACCACCGGGAGATCCGAGGAGACCAGCTCGACAACCATCGGGTCTTCAAAATCGACCGAGGCGATCACCACGCCGTCTACCCCGCGGTAAAGGCAGTGCTGAAGATAACTGCTTTTCTGGTGTCCGACATTCTCGTTGATGAACGTGATGTCGTAGCCTTTGCGCTCGGCTTCCACCCGGACGCTGTCCAGGACGGTGGAGAAAAACTCATGAGCAAGACCGCTGCTTCTTCGGTCCACAAAGAGGACGCCGATGTTGTAGCTTCGGTTCGTTTTCAGCATCCGTGCGGCGGCGTTGGCCATATAGCCCATCTCTGCGGCGACACTTTGAATCCGCTCCCGCGTCTCAATGCTGATGTCCTGCTGATTGTTCAGCGCTTTGCTTACAGTGGCAACAGACACATTACAGCGCGAAGCGATGTCCTTTAAAGAGACCACGAGATACTTTTCCTTTCATAACTCGCGCATAGCAATCTCAACTTAACCGATTTCAATATCAAAATACATCACCTAGAACAAAAAAGCAAGCCCCCATCTAAACTTTGGTAAAGATAGCCAATATAAGGACTGCGTTTTTGTGCGACTTCACAATAGGAAAACAGAAAAAAAAGAGATCTTTTCTAAAGAGGCTTTATATAACCGAACGAAAGGGCGGATTGATAATTTGAGAAGAAGTAGAAACGAAAACGGTTCAACAATCATATCGGGAAAAAGCCTTTGATTTGAGTCACAAAAGGGCTTAATCGTTTTCGATAGTTAAAATACCGCTTTTTTTGCCAAAAAGCAAGACCTAATTTCATTTTTAGCAACATGCATAAAATCAAGTAACTATTTTTGTGCGAAATCACGAAGGACGTTTTCGCAAAAAAGACTTGCAATTTGCCGGAAATTCGACTAATCTATAATAAATCAGCTTAAACGTTTACGTAAAGGAGATTCGCCATGAAGTACGGTCATTTTGATGATGAGAGGCGCGAGTATGTCATCACGACTCCGCGCACTCCGCTGCCATGGATTAACTATCTCGGAAATGAGGACTTTTTCACCCTGCTGAGCAACACGGCCGGCGGCTACAGCTTCTACCGTGACGCCAGACTGAGAAGAATCACACGCTACCGCTACAACAACTGCCCGCTGGACCAGGAGGGCTTCCATCTTTATATAAAAGACGGAAACAGCGTGTGGAACCCAGGCTGGCAGCCGGTTCAGGCAGAGCTCGACGAGTACAGCTGCAGACACGGCCTGGGATATACGGTCATTGAAGGCTCAAAGAACGATGTCCGCGTGACGCAGGAATTCGTGGTGCCGAAGGGCGAGACGTGCATGCTGATGCGCGTCACGGTCTCCAACGAGTCCAAGCAGGAAAAGACGCTGCGCCTCTTCCCATATCTGGAGTTCTGCCTCTGGGACGCGATGGATGACTCGTCCAACTTCCAGAGAAACTTTTCCACCGGCGAGGTGGAGGTCGTCGGCGCGGCGATCTATCATAAGACCGAGTACCGTGAACGCAGGAATCACTATGCGGTCTTCTGGGCCAATCGGAAACCGCAGAGCTTTGACACGTCACGTGATGCCTTCATCGGTGTATACGGCAGCCCGGCGAGACCGGAAGCGGTCTTCGGAAACGGCTGCACCGGAAGCATCGCACACGGCTGGCAGCCGATCGCAGCGCAGCAGTTTGACCTTGCCCTTCGTCCGGGCGAGAGTGACAGCCTGGTGTTCGGGCTGGGATATATCGAAAACCCTGAGGAGGAAAAATGGGAGAGCCTCGGCGTGATCAACAAGAAACCCGCGGAGGCCATGATCGCGCGTTTTGCGGACGACCAGGCGTTTGACGGGGCGATGGAGACGCTGAAGGCCTTCTGGACGGAGCTACTGAGCGGGTATGAGGTCCGCAGCGGCGTCGAGAAGCTTGACCGCATGGTCAACATCTGGAACCAGTACCAGTGCATGGTCACCTTCAACATGAGCCGCAGCGCCAGCTACTTCGAAAGCGGCATGGGAAGAGGCATGGGCTTCCGCGACTCTTGCCAGGATCTGCTGGGCTTCGTCCACATGATCCCGGAGCGGGCGCGCGAGCGCATCCTGGACATCGCGGCGACGCAGTTCCCGGACGGCAGCGCCTATCACCAGTATCAGCCCCTGACCAAGAAGGGAAATCTCGCGGTGGGCAGCGGCTTCAACGACGATCCGCTGTGGCTGATCGCCGGAACGGATGCCTATCTCTGCGAGACCGGCGACTGGAGCATTCTGGACGAGCAGGTCGACTTTGACAACGATCCGACCCAGGCCCGGCCGCTCATGGAACACCTGCGCCGGAGCTTTAACTTCACCAAGACGCATCTCGGACCGCACGGACTTCCTCTGATCGGCCGCGCGGACTGGAACGACTGCCTGAACCTGAACTGCTTCTCGGAGCACCCGGGCGAGAGCTTCCAGATCACCGGACCCAGCGAAGGACCCGTGGCGGAGAGCGTGTTTATCGCCGGCATGTTCGTCAAGTACGGCGGGGCTTATGTGCGCATCTGCCGCCATCTCGGCCTGAACGAGGAAGCGGAGGAAGCGGAAAAGGCGGTCGCCCAGGTTGAGAAGGCGACACTGGACGCCGGCTGGGACGGCGCGTGGTTCCGCAGAGCTTTTGATGCCTTCGGCCATGTGGTGGGCGGAAAGGAATGCGAAGAGGGCCAGATCTTCATCGAGCCCCAGGGCATGTGCGTCATGGCGGGCATCGGCAAAGAGACCGGAGAGGCCGAGGCGGCCCTGAAGAGCGTCGAAGAGCGGCTGGATACCAGATACGGCATTGTCCTGCTGCAGCCCGCTTATACGAAATATCATCTGGAGCTTGGCGAAATCTCCAGCTATCCTCCCGGATACAAGGAAAACGCGGGAATCTTCTGCCACAACAATCCGTGGATCGTCTGCGCGGAGGCGGAGCTCGGCCACGGTGACCGGGCCTTCCAGGTCTATCGGAGAACCGCCCCGGCCTACATCGAGGACATCAGCGACATCCATCGGACGGAGCCTTATGTCTACAGCCAGATGATTGCCGGCAGAGATGCCGCCAGCTTCGGCGAAGGGAAGAACAGCTGGCTGACCGGCACGGCGGCCTGGACCTTCCTGAGCATCAGCCAGGCGATCCTCGGCCTGAAGCCCACACTGGACGGCCTGATGGTTGACCCGTGCCTGCCCTCCGAGATGAAGGGCTTCCAGGTGACGAGACGCTATCGCGGCGCGGTCTATCACATCACGGTGAAGAATCCGAACGGGAAGCAGCATGGCGTTAAGAAGGTTCTGGTCAACGGAGCCGAACAGGAAAGCAACATTCTCGCACCGGCGCCTGCGGGCAGCAGCGTGAAGGTGGAGATCGTGATGGGCTGACGGGGCTTGGCAAGAACGTCCTTCGAGGAAAAATGATATAAAACAGTCAGGAGCCTGCTTTCTTCAAAGGAAGCAGGTTCCTGACTGTTTGTGTGCCCGGCGGTGGGCTTATTCTTCGTAGCCCATGGGGTTGTGGGACTGCCAGTTCCAGGTGTCCCGACACATGTCTTCGAGGTTGTACTCCGCCTTCCAGCCGAGAAGCTCCGCGCTCTTGTCAGGGCTGGAATACACGGTGGCGAGGTCGCCGGGACGGCGGGGCGCGATTTCATAGGGGATGGGTACGCCGTTGACCCGTTCAAAGGTCTTGACCATGTCGAGCACGCTGTAGCCCGTGCCGGTGCCGAGGTTGAAGACGTTTTCGCCCCGGTGATTCTGCATGTAGTCGATGGCGGCGACGTGACCGCGGGCCAGGTCAACCACATGGATGTAGTCGCGCACACCGGTGCCGTCCGGCGTGTCATAATCGTTGCCGAAGACGTTGAGATGGTCCCGGCGGCCGACGGCGACCTGGGCGATGAAGGGCATGAGGTTGTTCGGAATGCCGCGGGGATCCTCGCCGATGAGGCCGCTTCGATGCGCGCCGATGGGGTTGAAGTAGCGCAGAAGCACGACGGACCAGTCCTCGACGGCCTTGGCCGTGTCACGGAGAATCTGCTCGGACATGTACTTGGTCCAGCCGTAGGGATTGGTGCACATGCCGGTGCGGGAGCTCTCCTTCAGGGGCATCTCGTTGTCGCCGGAATAGACGGTGGCGGAAGAGGAGAAGACGATGTTCTTCACGCCGTGATCCCGCATGGCCTCGCAGAGACGAACCGTGGAGAACAGGTTGTTGTCGTAGTATTCCAGCGGCATCGCGACGGACTCGCCCACAGCCTTCAAGCCGGCGAAGTGAATGGCACAGTTGATGTCGTGCTTTTCAAAAATCCGATCCAGAGCGGCGCGGTTGCGGACATCCTCCTGATAGAAGGAGACGGATTTGCCGGTGATTTGCTCAATGCGCTCCACGGCTTTGGCGGAGGAGTTCACAAGATTGTCGATGATGACGACGTCGAAGCCCTTTTCCAGAAGCTCCACGCAGGTGTGGCTGCCGATATATCCGGCGCCGCCGGTAACAAGTACGGTCATAACGGTGATTTCCTTTCTGTAATTCGGTTTCGCGGGAGGCTCAGTCGAGGAGGGTTTCGGGATAAATCCCGGCTTTTCTCATCTCGGCAATTGCGTCGATGACGCTCTGCAGGTCTTCGCGGTAGGTGATGCCGTGCCAGGTCTCGTCACAGTCCAGGACGCGGATCTTGCCCCGGCCTTCCTGAATCAGGGCGTTTGCAACAAAGGGGAGGAAGTATTCGCACTTCTCGGGATTGGCGGGGATGTTTTCCTTCAGCCAGGCGGGGAAATCGGCGCGGAGCTCCTCCATCATCTCCGGACCGAAGGCCCAGCAGTTCATGCTGACGCTGGAATCTCCGGAGAGCGGCTCCCAATGGACGCCGTCCTCGGTGTACGCGGCGTCGTCCCCGCGCTTTTCAATCTTTGTGCGCTCGACAACATCGGTGAGATAGCCGTTTTCAACGGTGCAGATGCCGCGGGCAACGGTGCCGTTCTCGGTGACGGTGTTGCGCAGACGGTAGGCGACCATGGCGTGCTCATGTTCCGCACGCGGACCGGTCATGAAGCGGTAGAGCGCGCGATAGGCGCCGGGACCGTAAAAATCATCCGCGTTGATGACGGCGAAGGGTCCGTCGATCTCGCCCGCGGCACAGAGCGTCGCGTGAGCGGTTCCCCAGGGCTTTATGCGGCCTTCCGGCACGGAGAAGCCCTCCGGCAGCTTGTCCAGCTCCTGGAAGACCAGGCGGACGTCAAAATACTTCGCCATGCGGTCCGCGACCGCGGCGCGGAAGTCGGCTTCGATGGCGTGCTTGATGATGAACACGACCTTGCGGAAGCCTGCCTGCCAGGCGTCATAGAGAGAAAAATCAATGATGGCATGTCCGTGGTCGTCGACGGCGGTAATCTGCTTGAGACCTCCGAAGCGGCTGCCCATGCCGGCAGCCAGAATTACCAAACAGGGATCACCCATGGCTTAAAATCTCCTTTTTGCTTCTCTGCAGTAATAGTTGAAATTGCGCTCGCGCTCAAGGCTGCTGCTGTCCATGTGGCCGGGATAGACTTCATAATCCCCCGGGAGATCGCAGAGCTTCTTCAGGCTTCGAAGCTCCTCGTCCATGTCTCCGCCGGGAAGATCGGTCCGGCCGCAGCTGCCGCGGAAGAGCGTGTCGCCGGTGAAGAGCGCGTCTTCACAGATGATGCTGACGCCGCCGGGCGTGTGGCCGGGGGTGGCGAGAATCTCAAAGCTCAGCCCGGCAAAGCGGAGAATGTCGCCGTCGTCGTAATAGCGTCCGCCCTCCGGCAGCAGATAGGAATAATGCGTGTCGCCGGTGGAGTGGGCGTCGTCGCGGGGACAGAGATAAACCGGCGCGCCGGTCTCCTCGGTGACGGCCTCCACGGCCCCGACGTGGTCGTAATGGCCGTGGGTGAGGAAGACAGCCTCACAGTGCAAATGGTTGTCTTCCAGATAATTCAGAATGGTGTTGCTCTCATCGCCGGGGTCAATGACGACGCAGCCGAGGGTTTCCTCGTTCGTCACCACATAGCAGTTTGTTTCCAGCTGCCCGACCGGGATGGTTTTTACTAACATAAGCAGGCCTCTTCTCTTGTCTGATTTTATGGGAGTATGCTTACTTTCCGTTGCGCTGGACGCTGGATACGCCCGCGACACCGGAGAGCCGGTTCATGATGTAGCGCAGCTCGGAGGCGTTCTTCACCTCCAGGGTGATGACCGTGACCGCCTGGCCGTAGCCGACACTGCGGGAGGAGAGATTGCGCACCTTCGCGTTCATGGAGTTGAGCACCGTGGCAATGTCCATGACGAGACCGTTGCGGTCCTTGGAGGCGATGGTGATGGTGGTCACATAGATGTCGGAGATGTTGTCCGCCCATTCCACCTTGATCCAGCGGCCCTCGTTCTCGGGGGAGGTGTCGCGGTTGGTATAGTTCTGGCAGTCCTTCCGGTGGATCGAGACGCCCTGACCGCGGGTAATGAAGCCGATGATGTCGTCACCGGGAACCGGCGTGCAGCAGCGGGAGAACTTGATCAGGCAGTTGTCCAGCCCCTCAACCAGAATGCCGTGCACCGCCTTGGCGTTGTGCCGGGCCTGCTGCTCCCGGCGCTCGGCGGCGTCGTTGACCTTCTCAATGGCGTTGCGGTGCTCGGGCTTTGCGCTCTTGACATCGTCGCGCAGACGGTTCGCCACGCGGATCGCCGTGATGCCGCCGTATCCGATGGCGGCGTAGAGATCGTCCTCCTCGTTGAAGGAGAGCTTCTTCATCACGGGATGGAGCAGGTCCGGATTCATCGCCTCGTCCAGGCTGACGCCCATGTGCCGGAGCTCGTCCTCAAGCATGGCGCGGCCGCGCAGGATGTTCTCCTCCCGGCGCTCCTTCTTGTACCACTGCTTGATCTTGGTGCGGGCCGAGCCGCTCTTGACGAAGTTCAGCCAGTCGCGGCTGGGGCCGGGAGCGGACTTGGAGGTGCGGATTTCAACAATGTCGCCGTTCTGAAGCACCGTGTCGTAGGGAACAATCCGCCCGTTGACCTTGGCGCCAACCATGTGGTTGCCGATATCCGAGTGAATGCTGTAGGCGAAGTCGACCGGGGTCGCGCCGGCGGGGAGGTTGATGACATCTCCCTTGGGTGAGAAGACAAAGACTTCGTCGGCGAACATGTCGATCTTCAGGTCGTGGACAAAGTCGGTGGCGTCGGATTCCTGCTGGCTCTCCAGCAGACGGCGGACCCAGGCGAACTTGTCTTCATCGCCGTTTCGCAGGGCGCTGCTTCCGTCGCCCATTTTGTATTTCCAGTGCGCGGCAATGCCGTACTCGGCGGTATAGTGCATCTCCCAGGTCCGGATCTGGACCTCGAAGGGAATGCCTTCCGAGCCGATGACGGTGGTGTGGACGCTCTGGTACATGTTCGGCTTGGGGGTGGAGATGTAGTCCTTGAAACGGCCCGGAACGGGCTTGAACATGTCGTGGATGATGCCCAGAACATTGTAGCAGTCGGGGATGGAGTCCACGATTACACGGAAGGCGCAGAGGTCGAAGATGCCGTTGAGGGCAAGCTTCTGGGTGTACATCTTGCGATAAATGCTGTAGACATGCTTGATGCGGCAGAAGATGGAGGCGTTGATCCCCTCCTGCTCGAGACGGATGCGGATTTTCTCCTTCATGCTGTCCATGAAGGCTTCCAGTTCGGGCATCCGCCGATCCAGCGTCTCGGTGATTTCCTTATACCCCTGAGGGTCCAGGTACTGCAGAGAGAGGTCTTCCAGCTCCCACTTGGCGCGCTGCATGCCCAGACGGTGCGCGATGGGGGCGTAGATCTCCATGGTCTCCAGCGACTTGCTCCGCTGCTTTTCGGGAGACTGATAGTCCATCGTGCGCATGTTGTGCAGGCGGTCGGCGATCTTGATGAGGATGACGCGGATGTCCTTGGCCATGGCCATGAGCATCTTGCGCAGGTTCTCCATCTGCTCGTCTTCCTTGCTGGTGTACTGGACGCGGGTCAGCTTGGAGACGCCTTCCACGATGTCGGCGACGGAGTTCCCGAACTGGCGGGCAATGTCCTCGTGCGTGAGACTGGTGTCCTCAATCACGTCGTGAAGCAGGGCGGCGACGATGCTGTCCTCATCAAGCCCCATGTCCGCCGCAATGTCCGCCGCGGCGACGCAATGGGTGACGTACGGGCTGCCGTCCTTTCGCTTCTGACCGTTGTGGGCGGCTTTGGCCGTCTCATAGGCGGAGCGGATCCGGTTAAGATCCACAGGGTGCACCTGCTGCAGAAGCTTTTCCTCCAGCTCGGCAAACATCCGGTCGGGATCGAGAGGAGCGTGGTTTTTCAGAATGTCGGTTTGATCGGCCATGACAATATCCTCATAAAACTCATAAACGCAGAACTCAGAGGCTGCGAAGAATTCTCATGATTTCGGTGGCATCGAGATCGGCTTTCTTTTCCTGACGGATATAGCGGCTTCGGTAGACGCTTCCGTCGTCACTGCAGAGAAGACCGGCCTCCGAGAAGACCGCGAGGCAGAGACAGAAGCGCTCCGGAGACATCTCGGGCGGACAGAGGGAGAGCACCCCCTCCAGGGAAGAGGCCACATGCAGCTCGGCGCCGTAGCGCCGCCAGAGCGAGACGAAGTCATTGCGGGTCGGACGGAAGGAGACGGCGGCCCATAGCGCACTGCAGTCCTTCTCCAGAATCCTGGCGCAAAGCCCCTGCGGGCAGTGCGTCCGCATGGCACAGGCGGTCAGCTGGACCGAAACATTGCCCATGTAGTCGTTGATCTGCGGGGTGAAGGCGAGGTCGATGCGGTCGCCGACCTGGAGCCCCAGCGCGTCTTTCGAGTGAGAAAAGAAGATCCCGTCGAAGCGGAGTCCGTCGAACTCGACACTGAATTTCAGATGCTGCTTCTGGGCACCGACACCGTAGGCGGAGAGCAGCAGCACGTCGCTGATGCAGAGAACCGGTTTGGGGTTTGCGCTTCCGTAGGGTTCCAGAAGGTCCAGCGCCCGGACATTTTCAATGCTGAGAAGGGAACTGTCGCAGAGCAGAAGGTCACAGCTGACATCCGGCTGAGGCTCCGGACGGTGCTCGGCATAATAGCGGTTGAGCGCACTGCGGAAGCCCTCAATCTGATCACGGCGGATGGTGAGCCCCGCGGCCAGCGCGTGGCCGCCGAATCCCTCCAGGTACTCGCTGCAGGCCGAGAGGGCTTCATAGAGGTTAAAGCCTTTGCAGCTGCGGCAGGAGCCCTTGCCGTTTTCACCGGACAGACTGATCATCACCGTCGGCAGACCGTACTGCTCCGCCAGACGGGAAGCGGCAATGCCGATGACGCCCTGGTGCCAGCCTTCGGCAGAGAGAACAATCGGCCCTGTGGGAGTCTCCGTACGGAGCTGCTTCTGGGCGTCACGCCAGATGTCGTTTTCGATCTTCTGGCGCTGGCGGTTCAGCTCGCCGAGCTCCGCCGTGAGGCGGGCGGCCTCTTCCTCGTCCTCGGTCAGCATCAGTTCTTCTGCTTTTTCGGTCTGACCGAGGCGGCCCGCGGCGTTCAGACGCGGCGCCAGGGTAAAGCCGATGAATCCGGCGTTGGGCTTGCGCGGGAGCGTGCCGGGTTCGTTCATGATGGCGTAAAAGCCCGGACGGGGATCGGTCTCCAGCTTTTGAAGACCCTTCTGCACCAGGTAGCGGTTTTCCCCGGTCAGCGGCATCACATCGGCGACGGTTCCCACGGCGACCAGGTCGGCATAGCGCTCAAGGACGGCAAGCTGATCTCCGCTGCAGGCGCTGACCAGTTTGAAGGCAACGCCGACACCGGCAAGATGAGGATTTTTATAGGTATCATCGGGACGCTTGGGGTCGACGACGGCACAGGCCTCGGGGATGGAACCGTTTTTGCACTCATGGTGGTCGGTGATCACGAGGTCGAGGCCGAGACTTTGGGCAAAGACCGCCTCTTCCGTGGCGGTCACGCCGCAGTCGACGGAGATGACGAGGGTGCAGCCCTCTTCCCGGAGCTTCTGCAGGGCAGAGGAGTTCAGGCCGTAGCCTTCATCGTTGCGGTCGGGAATGTACCAGCGGCAGTCCACCCCGCAGCTGCGCAGATAATCCGTGAGAAGACAGGTGGCGGTGATGCCGTCGACGTCATAGTCGCCGTAGACCGTGACGTGCTCCTTCTGCCGGATCGCCCGGAGAACCCGGTCGCGGGCTTCCTTCATCCCCAGAATCTCCAGCGGGTCCAGAAGACTTGCCGCACCGGCACTGTAGAGCGCGTGCGCCTGGGAAGGGGAGACAATTCCGCGGGAAGCGAGAACCTCTGCCAGCAGTCTCGGAATGCCGGCCTGTTCCAGAGCCTGGCTGTCCGGCTTTTTGTATGGGATTTTCCAGATAGACTCTGACATTTCCTTTATCCTTAGTAATTATGAATAAATTATTATAGCAAATGTGATGGGCAAATTCAACTGTTTGTGATGCTGTTTTGGCAAGATCCCCGTGAAACCGCCACTTTCTCTTGACAGGCCTTCCGGCGCATGGTAATGTTGCAGATAATGCGTAACCGGAAAGGGGGAGGAGAGGAAATGGAAGAGAAACTGTTGTTCTGCCTGAACAGCATTCTGTTCGGCGTCGGGCTTGCGATGGACGCCTTTTCCGTCTCCATGGCCAACGGCCTTCATGAGCCCCGGATGAAAACGGAGAGAATGTGCCTGATCGCCGGAACGTTCGGCGTGTTTCAGGTCCTGATGCCCCTGCTGGGCTGGGCCTGTGTTCATACCATTGCGGAGCTGTTCGAGGGCTTTCATCGCCTGATCCCCTGGATTGCCCTGCTGCTTCTGGGCTATATCGGAGGAAAAATGCTTCTGGAGGGCCTTCGGGGAGAAGGCGGCGATGCCGAACCCGCCGCGGTGGGCTTGGGCGGCCTGCTTCTGCAGGGCGTCGCGACCTCCATCGACGCGCTCTCGGTGGGCTTCACCATTGCCGATTTCAGCTGGACCGCGGCGATGACGGAGGCGATGATCATCGGACTTGTGACCTTCGGCCTCTGCATGGCGGGGCTGAGAATCGGAAAACACTTCGGAACGAAGCTCGCCGGAAAGGCCTCCGTGCTCGGTGGCGTCATCCTGATCGGGATCGGGCTGGAAATCTTTCTGAAAGGGATTTTGTGAACCGCGGGTATGGCAATTCGTGCCGCGCTGTGATATACTTTTTGTAAAACACAGGGAAGAAAGGGCGTGTCGGGGATGGAGTTTACCCATTTTGACGACCGGGGAAATGCCAGAATGGTGGATGTCTCCGGGAAAGAAATCACGGCCAGAACCGCGATTGCCGAGGGAACGATCCAGGTCAGTCCGGAGGTCTTTCAGGCGATCGAGCAGAAGACCGTCAAGAAGGGCGATGTCCTGACGGTGGCACAGGTGGCGGGGATTCTGGGCTGCAAGCGCACCTCGGAATTGATTCCGATGTGCCATCTGCTGAATCTCACAAACGCAACGCTGACGTTTGAGCTCCTGCCGGAAAGCTGCGAGGTGCGGGCCCTCTGCACCGTGAAGACCGAGGGCAAGACCGGCGTCGAGATGGAAGCGCTGACCGGGGTTTCCGTGGCGCTGCTGACCGTGTATGACATGTGCAAGGCCATTGACAAGCGCATGGTCATGAAGGAAATCCACCTTGTCGAGAAGCACGGCGGGAAGAGCGGAGACTTCTTCTTTCAGGAGGACAGGGGATGAAACTGATCTGGAAGCTGCTGTTCGGGAAACCGAAAAAAGCGGGCAGGCCGAAGAAGGCGAAAAAGAGCCTTGGCCCGGTGCTGCTGGACAAGCTGGCCGGGGGCGCGCTGGCGGCGCTTTCCCTGAAATGGAACGAGGACCTCTGGAAGCCGAATAAACAATAAAAAAGCATAAGAAAAGCGGAGTCGCGTCAGACTCCGCCGATTTTTTTCTGAAACGCGCGAAAGGCCGTGGGCAGGGAATAGTCCCGCGAGATCTCCTCCGGGGTCTTCCAGAGGAAGAAGGGCGATTCGCTGTCACAGTCGACAA
>CAMKEK010000013.1:0-16550 GCA_946411545.1 uncultured Clostridia bacterium | reverse complement strand
TGGCGCTCATGCCCGTGGTTTTCTTGAAGATCCGGGCAAAATGCGCCGGGTCGGCGTAGCCGACCATTTCTCCGATGTCTCCGATGCGCAGCCTTGGATCCGCCAGAAGCTTTTTGGCCGCTTCCACACGCTGGCTGTTCAGGATATCATAAAAGCTCTGCTCCGTAAACCGGTTCAGCAGCTTTGACAGGTGCCACTGAGACACATAGCATGCGTCCGCCACCTCCTGCAGGGTGAGCTTCTCGGCATAATGCGTCTCCATGTAGGCCACCGCCTGCTTAACCAGAAAGCTTCCGGCCCGGCTGTTCTCCGCGCTCTCTTCCTCGGTATCGGGCCGTTCTTTCTTCAGGCGCTCTGTCATAGTCTTCAGCGCCTCGTTGATCTCATCCATCTTGGATGGCTTCAGCAGGAAGCGGGTCACGCCCAGCCGGATCGCCTCCTGCGCATAGCTGAAGTCCCGGTATCCGGTCAGGACCGTCACCTGCATGTCCGGGAACTCCGACCGAAGCCCGGCCAGCATGGTGAGGCCGTCCTGGCCGGGCATGCGGATATCCGTGAACAGGATGTCCGGCTGTATCTTCCGGATGATTTCGGCTCCGGTAACGGCGTCCTCTGCCGTCGCCGCAACCTCACAGCCGTAATCCGCCCATTTCACCACCCGGCTCAGGCCCTCCACGATCAGTCTCTCATCGTCGATCAGAACAACACGGTACATGATCTCTCCCCCGTTTCATCTGATACGCTGATTTTAGCCTTTGACCGCACCCGCCGTCAAGCCCTTTATGATATGCTTCTGCAGGCAGATGTAGACGATGAGGACCGGGATCACCACAAGCACGACCGACGCCGCCATCAGGCCGTAGTTCACCCCGGCCTGGGAACTGATTTCATTCAGCAGCCCCGTGATGGCTCGCTCCTGGGGATAACGCAGGAAGAAGGACTGGGTGAACAGGTCGTTGTAGCTCCAGAGAAAGGCAAAAATCGCCACGGTCGCAAAGGAAGACTTTGCAGCCGGAATGATGATGTGAAAATAGATCTGAAACACATTGCAGCCGTCCAGATACGCGCTCTCCTCCAGTTCGATCGGCACCGACTGGATAAAGCCCATCAGGATGATGATGGCAAAGCAGAGGTTCCCCGCGATCTGCGGCAGAATCACCGCCAGCAGGCTCAGCCAGCGGTTTCCCGTGCCGGCGAGGCCCATCACCGCTTCCATGCGGAAGACCGGGATGATCGTCGAAAAGACCGGGAACATCATGCCCGCCATGATAAGGCTGTAGAGCAGGCCCCTGCCCGGAAAGCGATAGCGCACCAGACCGTAGGCGGCAAGTCCCGCGAGGATCACCACTGCCACGGTCACGGTCCCTGAGATGAGGAAGCTGTTGAGATAGGCGTTCTTGAAGTCCGAGCGCTCCCAGGCCGTGAGATAGTTGTCCCAGGTAAAGGCCTCGCCCAGCGGCAGCGAGAAGGAGTCGGAGATGATCAGTCCTTTCTTGCGGAAGGAGTTGAGAAGAACCCAGACAAAGGGATAGATCGTTGTGATGGCCCAGAAGCCGAGAAGTACATAGGTCAGAATTTTCGGTCCGGGTTTTCTTCCGGTATCCACAGTGCTTCGTTTCCTCCTTCCTCAGAGATCTTCCGACGGACGGAAAATCCGGTTGGCGACATTCGAGAGGATCACGCCCAGCACCACAATCAGCACCGCGATGGTTGAGCCGTAGTCCACATTCATTTTGTTGAAGGTCTGGTCATACATGTAGGTTCCCGTAAGCCAGCTCATGTTCTCCGGCATTCCTGCGCCGAACATGACCCACGGCAGGTCAAAGACCTTCAGCGCGCCGGTAATGGCCAGAACCAGGCAGGTGCAAAGAACATTCCGAAGCAGCGGCAGTGTGATATAACGCGTCCGTTTCCATCCGTCCGCACCGTCCAGCGCCGCCGCCTCATAGAGGTCCGGCGAGATGTTGTTCAGTCCCGTGATCAGGATGACAAAATAGAAGCCAACGTACTGCCACATGACCGGCATCAGCATTGTGAAAAGAAAGTGCGACTGGTCCTTCCAGTCCAGCCACTGGACCAGGACCTTTCCGCTGGCCTTGACCTCGGTGGGCAGTTTCCCCATACTCAGCAGCAGCTGGTTCACCATTCCGCCCTTGTACAGGAAGATCAGATTGAACATTAACCCCAGCGCCGTCGCCGAGATGACAATCGGGAAAAAATACACCGTCCGGAAAAACTGCGCCCCCACCCGGATGGTATCCACCAGCAGCGCCAGGATCAGCGCGATTCCGACCTGGAAGACAACGGTGCATACTGTCAGGAGCAGCGTGTTCTTCAATGCGGTCCGCATATACGGATCTGTCCGGAGCCGCTGATAGTTCTCATACCAGGGTTCGTTCAGTCCCTCTGCCGCACGGCCAAGTCCCCCGATCTTCATGAAGGTATTGATGATGTTCTGAAAGAAGGGGTAATACAGATAGACCAGCAGGAAGAGAAAGGCCGGAACCAGGAACAGGATCAGCGGACTCTTCTTCTTATAGATCATGGAGCTCATACCTTCACCGCCTCAAAAAACAGGGTTTTGATAAGCAAAAGGCTGCTGCATGCGCAGCAGCCTTGCATCGGTTGCGTAAATTTCTCTGTCGGATTTTTCAGTTGAGGGCAATCGCGGAGGCCACAGCGTCCTCGGCGCTCATCTTGCCGGTGACAACGTTCTGTACATTGCCGAACAGATCGCCGCGGGCTTCTGCCGTCAGGCTGTCCTGTACCGCACCGGCGATGGCGGTGATGTTGGCATTGGCGTCAGCTGCAGACTGCTGCAGGGGGTTCAGGCCCTCGGGTTTGGCGCCGTTTACCAGGGCGGTAACCTCGGTGGTGACGAAGGTGCTCAGGACCTCGTCGGAAGTGAGCTGGCTCACGAACTCAACTGCGGCTTCGCGCTTGTCAGGATCGTTCCAGGCCTTTGTGGTGATAAAGTAGCCCATGGAGATGCCGCCGATGGCTTCGGAGGCGCTGCGCTCTCCCTTGCCCGGGACATAGGCGATGGCAAAGTCATTCAGGTCTTCCGCATTCTCGGTGAAGTATCCGACCTTCCAGCTTCCGTCGATGAGGAAGGCGGCCTCGCCGGAATTAAAGAGCTCCACCGTCTCCGCGTCGGAAGCCGTCAGGGTATTTGCGGGGAAGTAGCCTGCCTCGTAAAGGGCCTTGATATCATTCAGACCGGCGGCCCACTTTGCGGCTGCCGCGTCATCCGCTGCCGCGGGGACATCCAGATGGTTTTCCACCGTTCCGTTGTTCATGACCGTGAACTCAAACCAGTAGTGCGGAACTTCCACCAGCGAGCAGGCGATCGGGGTATAGCCGGCTTCCTTGATGGTCTCGCAGTCTGCGAGGAACTGTTCCCAGGTGTAGTCCGGGCCGGGTACCGCAACGCCGCAGTCCTCCAGGACCTTTTTGTTGACAAACATGTTCTCCCAGTAGCCGGAGGAGGGCACCGCATACTGCTTTCCGTCCGCGGCGACCGCCATCATGCTGTCTTTCATGTTGCCGGCGTAATCGGGATATTCGGCACGGATCTCTTCGATCGAGACGACTTTTCCTGCGCTGATAAAGGGTTCGGCGTCCGCGTTGGTGAAGTAGAAGAGGACATCGGGTTCGGAACCGGTCTCGAAGTCGGTCAGGACCTTTGCCTTCCACTCCTCGTTGGAAGTGGCGGAACCGTCGTTGACTTTATTGCCGGTGGACTCTTCATAAGCCTTGACTGCGTTTTCAAAGTTCTTGCGGTTGCCGTCATCACCTCCGTAGGAGGTAACCACGTTCAGTGTGACTGCCTTGTCTGCAAATGCGGCCACAGACACAAGACTCAGCATGAGAACCAGCACCAGAAGCATAGCAAGCGATTTTTTCATGTTTGTGCACTCCCTGTTTACAGATTTTTGTGACATGCCTTGCTGTCAGTGTCCATATGTTACCATACCTCGCTGCGGATGTGTGAGAACTGCCCTTGCCGTTTCTTGTCTGTTTTTGTGAAAATGGCCAGGAACCGTCAGTCTTCGATCGGAAAACAGACCCGCGCCAGGATCCGCTCCGGTCCGCACTGTTCAATGGTCAGCTGTCCCTCCGCTCCGTAGAGCAGCTCCAGTCGCTGTCTGACGTTTCTCAGGCCGACCTGGCCGGAGATCTCCGTGTCCACCACCGCAGAGGCAAGCATTTCACGGATGCTTTCCAGGTCTTCCGCGCTCAGGCTGCCATCGTGTTCGCTCTCCAGCACCATGTCGTCCCCGTTCCGGTATACCCGGACGCAAAGCGCGCCCCCGCGGCGCTGCGCCAGATCGTGTTCTACCGCGTTTTCAACCAGCGGCTGCAGAATCAGACGCGGCACCGGCAGCTCCAGCAGTTCTTCGTCGATCTCCCGGCTGATTGTCAGGCGTTCGCCCAGGCGCTGGGAGATGATATAGAGATACGCGTCGACATAGCTCAGCTCCTCTTTCAGGGGGATGCGGCTTCGTCCGTCGCGGCCGAGTGCCGCATTCAGCATCACGGACAGCGCCTCAATCATCGTGCTGACCCGCTCATCGCCCGCCAGCCGTGCTTCCCAGTTGATCACCTCGAGGGTATTGTTGAGGAAATGTGGATTGATCTGCGACTGCAGGGCCTTGACCCGTGCCTGCTGCAGGGCCTGCTGCTCCTGATAGGAACGCTCAAACTGGTTCTGCAGTTCGCTGGACATGGCGTTGAAGTGGCGGTAGATCCGTTCAAATTCCTTGTTTTTCGCTTCGTCGCTGATCTGGTATCCCCGCTCTCCGCCCTGCAGGCGGTCTGTCGCATCCAGCAGCGTCTCCACCGGTCTGGTCACCTGCCTGCGAAACAGCAGAATCATCACCAGCAGCAGCGGCAGGACCAGCAGCACCACGCCCGCCACCGTGATCCGCAGCTCCGGGATGTCCGCGAGAATATCGAAAGGCACTGTCTTTACCTGCAGCTGCAGGCGATGCCCGTCCAGATCTCCGTCATAGCACAGCAGCTCTCCTGCCGAAACTTCCGTCGTCTCCGCCTGTCGGAGCGTTCCGGTCTCATCCAGCTGCAGCTCATCCAGCAGAAGCCTTACTCCGGCTGCCCCCCGGATGCTGTCAAAACTGCTCAGCAGGCCGCTCTTGTCACAGAGCATCACCACCGTGGCATAGGGACGGAAGCTGCTGTCCAGGAGATTGCGCGCAATATAGAGCTCGTTGTCATACACCAGGACCCGGATCGCCGTGTCCGCTTCCGCCATCTGCTCCAGCAGCAGCGGCTCCACACTGCGGTGATAGTTTCGCGGAATGCTGTAGCCGCGGATGCCGCTGCTCATGATATAGGGATAAATCTTCAGGTCCTCCCAGAAACTCACAAACACGGCCTGGAACCGGTCGTCACGTGCGAAGGCCTGTGACAGATACTCCGACACCCCGCGGTACAGAGCCGTACGGTCTCCGCTTTGCAGATAATCCCGATAGGCGCTGCGTACCGCCCCATCGTAGCTCACCGCTTTGGAGCTCTCGAAGACAGCATCGAGAAGCACCTCCTCCTGACGGAGCACGTAATTTGCGTCCGTCTCCAGCTGACTCTGGAGATTCCGCTCATAGTTGGACCGCAGCAGGACGCCGGCCACTGTCAGAATGATCGCGATGGGCAGCACCCAGCACAGCAGGATGATTCTCAGAAGCTTTGTACGCAGAGAGCCGGGCTGCTTTTTCACTTGTTTCTCCATGCCGTCATCCCCCTGTATGGAAGGCGGCGGAGAGAAAGCTCCCTCCGCCGGCTAAGCTTTACAGCCTTTATAGATCAAGAAGGGTCTGCCAGGCGGCGATATAAGCGTCTGCCTGTTCCGCTTTTCTCCCTTCCGCCGCCATACGCAGCAGCGGCTCCGTGCCCGAGAAGCGGCAGATTACCCAGCTTCCGTCTTCAAAATACAGCTTCACGCCGTCTTCGCGGTTGATGCGGCAGACGTGCTCCAGCGGCGGGAGAAGGTTTTTCTCAAACAGCAGCTCCTGCAGTTCGCTCTTGCGCGCCGGAGTCATCCGGAAATCCGCCTCCCGGTAGACCAGCGTTCCCACCGCGTCGGTGATCTCCCGATAGATCTCGGAGATGGATTTTTCTGTCACGGCCAGCATTTCCACCAGCAGGGACGCGGCATAGATTCCGTCCTTGCCGGAGATGTGTCCGCGCACTGCGAGGCCGCCGGAGCTCTCTCCGCCGATGACGGCGTCGGTTTCCGCCATTTTGGCCGAAATCCACTTGAAGCCCACCGGCACTTCGTAGCAGGTCTGCCCGAATTTTTCCGCCACGCGGTCCAGAAGATGGGTGGTGGAATTGTTGCGCACGCAGGGCCCCTGCCAGCCCCGGTACTTCACCAGATAGTAATACAGCAGCACCAGCAGCGTGTTCGGGTGGACAAAGTTTCCGTTCTCATCGATGACGCCCAGGCGGTCCGCGTCGCCGTCCGTGGCGATGCCCAGGTTGCAGCATCGGTCGACGACATAGTTGCTGAGTGTTGTAAGGGTCCTGGCGTTGGGTGCGGGGAGTTTTCCGCCGAAGAGCGTGTCGTGGCGGTCGTGGATGACCTCCAGATCGCAGCGGCAGGTCATCAGGATGGTTCGCAGACTGGTCTGACTCACACCGTACATGGGATCAAGCGCGACCTTGAGCCGGGCTCTCTTGATGGCGTCGGTGTCGATCAGGGCGAGGATGCTGTCAATATAGTCATTGGAAGGATTGTCCTCCCGGACAAGTCCCTGCCGAAGCGCCTCGTCATAATCCATGCTTCTGATTTGAGTCTCGTCGATCTGCGCGATCTCCGCCTCGATTCGGTCTGTCACGCTGCGGTCCGCGTCCCGGCCGCCTGCGGTGAAAACCTTGACCCCGTTGTAGATTGCGGGGTTATGGCTGGCCGTCACCATCATGCCGTAAGGCATGTTCTGTGTCTTGACCACATACATGACCAGCGGCGTGGGGGATGAGCGGTTTACCATCAGCGTCCGGAAGCCGTAACCCGCCAGGACTTCCGCGATCCAGTGGGCCGATTCCTTTGCAAGGAAACGCCGGTCATAGCCGACACAGAGCTCTTTTCCCGCATAGCCTTCTTTTGTCATCAGGCTGCAGAGTCCCGCCGTCAGCAGACGGAGATTTGCCTTGGTGAATCCGTCTGCAATCACCGCTCTCCAGCCGCCTGTTCCGAAATGAATCATCTGTCTGCTCCTCTCTCTTCCGCGCCGAGCACCACTTCTGCCCGGCATTCACTCCCGGCTGGCAGGATCGGCAGTCTTTCAACCCGGACGCCGTCCGCGGTTATGCTTCTGACGCCTTTCTCCACGCCGTCCGGATTGCTCACATGAATCTCATAGGTGCTGCCGCGCCACCGGCGCACCACCGTATATTCCTTCCATTCACGCGGAATGCAGGGATCCACCACAATCCCGTCAAAATCCGGCCGGATTCCGAGGAGGTACTGCGTTGCGGCGAAATACGACCACCCGGCCGATCCCGTCATAAAGGGATGCCGCGCCCGCCCGAACGCGCTGTGATCCCGCCCGACGACAAACTGACAGTAGCTGTATGGCTCGGCCTGCCGGATCTCGATCCGGTCGTTCTGCAGGGCCGGGCAGAGGGCGTTATAAAACTTCATCGCCCTTGATCCCCTGCCCAGCTTTGCCTCGGCAACCCAGGCCCAGGGATTCGGATGGCTGAAGATCGCGCCGTTTTCCTTGAGTCCGGGATAGACTCTCGTGACAAAGCCGATCCCGTCGTCAGGCTTCGTGTAGCATGGGGCGTTCAGCATCAGGCCGTAGTCCGTGAAGAGATATTCGTCTACGCTGTCCATCGCCCGGATGCCCTGCTCCTGCGTGGCGGCGCCGGAGATGACGGCCCAGGTGTTCGACTCCATATGGACTTTCCCTTCCTTGTCGGTCTTGGTTCCGATCTTCCGGTTGTCTGCCGTGATGCCGCGCAGAAACCACTTCCCGTCCCAGAGGACCTCCCGGCAGCGTTTCCGGACCTGCTCTGCGAGCGTCCGGTAACGGGCCGCGTCTTCTCCTCTGCCAAGGTGCTCCGCCAGCGCCCGGAAGTTCTCCAGCGCCCATAAGTGCAGGAAACTCACCATCGCGCTCTCTCCGCCGCCCAGGTTCAGGCAGTCGTTCCAGTCGGCCCGAAGGCCTTTGCAGATTCCGTTCTGTCCGACCTGCCGTGCGGAGAAGTCGAGGATGCGCTTCAGGTGTTCATAGACGCTTCCCTCGCCCTCGTCGGCATAGCCCAGCACTTCATCGACGAAGCCGTCTTCACCGGTCTCACGGATGTACTGTACCACTGCGCTCACCAGCCAAAGCGCGTCGTCGGCGCAGGCGTCCCGGATGCCGTGGACGATCTGGCTTCGGGGCGGAGTTGGAACAACCGTCGGAGACTTGAAGGACTGTTTGTTTCCCTCTGGCTCAAACCATCTCGGCTCAAACAGATGCAGGCCATAGCCTTCCCGGGTCAGCGCACGCAGCAGCTGAACCAGACGCTCCCGGCATTTTACGGGATTGGAGTGCGGGATCGTCATGGCATCCTGCGCGGTGTCCCGATAGCCGAGACCGACACGGCCGCCGACTTCAATGAATGAGGTAAAGCGGGAGAACATGACGTTGATCTCACTCTGATACAGGTTCCAGAGGTTCAGCTCGGTGTTCATGCCTTCGTTGGGCGTCTGCACCTGAAGACAGCGGAGCTTCTCGTCCCAGAACGCCGCAAGCCGCCGGAACTCTTCATCCGCTCTCGCCGGGCTGTACGTGTCTTTGGCACGCATGCCTGCCGCCGCGTTCCCCTCGCCGAGGAAGAACAGCAGTCTCGCTTCCTCCCCGGGGCCAAGCGTAAGGCTTCGCTTCAGTGCGGCACAGTGATTTCCGCCCTTTTCGTAGCTTCCGCTCATCTCTCCCGTCTCCACGGCCAGAGGATTTCGCTCGGTTCTGTACGGGCCGATAAAGCTGTCCCGCAGACAGTCAAACCCTTCCGGCGCACTGTCCGACGCAAAGAACTGAAAGCTGTCTTCTTCATAGTGCAGCTCATACTCGATGACGCCGTTTTCAAAGCGGCTGCCCGCCGCGTAGAGGCTCATCTGGAAATTGCGGTTGTCCATATCGACCTGGTGGAAGCTGAACTCCGCATACGGAAACACCGACAGGTTTCTCGTCCGCCCGCTGTCGTTGCGCAGCCGGAGATCCCAGATCTCCACCGGCTCGTCCATCGCGACAAACAGCGTCTGCTCGGCGCTGATCCCGCCGTAGTCGCTCCGGTACTTCACATAACCCAGGCCATGCCGGCACGAAAAATGCTCCTTCGGCTTGCCCACCGGCTGCCAGGAGACCGACCAAAAGTCCCCGCTTTCGTTGTCCCGGAGATAGATATAGTGCCCGGGGCCGTCCATGGGAACGCCGTTCGGGCGAAAGCGCGTGACCCTGTGGTATTCCGAACTCCCGCAGATCAGATAGCCTCCGGCCGTATGATTGAAGACGCCCATCATGTCCCCTGTCCCGATATAATTGGTCCAGGACACGGGAACGTCGATCCGGTCAATCACGTATTCTCGTTTCTCGTTGTCAAAATGTCCGTACTGCATTGTATCTTCCTCCCGTCCCATACTGCTTCCATTATACGACGGGCCGGAGGGAAAAGAAAACCGTCAATCCTGCCTCTTCTTGTCTATTTTTGCGGATCTGTCCGCAGCCGGGTTTCCCGTTTTCTGAAAACACGGCTATGCCGGCGGCACAGCCGTGTGATGGTATTCGCTGCTCTGCCCCTGCCCCGATTCTTCCGCTTCGGTCTCCCGGAAGAACATCTGCAGGCTGTTGTACAGGCCCACAAGGTAACTGTGGTCCTCATGTCCCCAGCCCTGCACCAGGGTGAACTTCACATTCTCTTCGTTGAAAGCGCCTCCGAAGGTCAGGAGATTGTGGTACGAGATCTCCGGGCCGTAGCGGTCGTCAAATTCTCCCTCACAGATATAGAGCATCCGCAGCGGCAGCTCCGCTGTCCCGTTTTCCGTCCAGCGCTCCGCCAGATGCCCGGGCTCGATCTCTCCCCCGCCGCAGAAGCAGTACCAGGCCAGCAGGTCAAAGTTTTCGCCGATTACGCAGAAATATTCCGCATAAGCCCCGAAGCTTGCCCCGAGCACGCCGAAGTGCTCTCTTGCCGCCCGCAGGGCTTCCGGGCTTCCGTCCGCGGCATAGGTCCCATAGTTTTCCGCAATCCACGGGAGAAAGTCGGTCCCGATCTCCTGTTCGAACTGCTCATAGTCGTATCCGTTTCCGGCATTGCTCGGCTGGCGGTCATAGAGATAGATACAGGGGCTCACCACAATCAGCGGCCTGCAGTACCCTTCTTCGATCATCCGGTCCAGCAGGTTCGGCACGGAGATCGGGACCGGCGCCTCTTCGCTTCCGTAGTTTCGCTCCTGCCCCAGCCAGAAGCGGTGATCCGCCCAGGCACAGTGCAGCAGGATCAGCACGTCATACTGTTTCTCCGGGTCATAGCCGTAGGGAAGATACACCGTCACATCCTTGTTGATCCGGTCCGGTACATCCGACACCATGTCCCTCGTGGGATAATCCTCCTCCCGTACCGTTCCCCGATGCTCCGCCGGGCGCAGAAGCTCCTCCGGCAGATCCGTTTCCGTCAGCCTGATCGGCCGCAGCGCTTTTGGGGCCGGGGTCGGTGTCGGCGTCGGTTCGGGGCTCGCCGAAGGGGGCGCGGCCTCTGCTTCAGGGTTTCCGGCTGTGTTTTCACCTTCGGCTTCTTCGCTTCCCCGCAGCGCCCCGCTGTCTTGACTCTGTTTTTCCGCCGCGGTGCTGCCCTCCCGCTGTGCTCCCGGAAGCCTGCCCGTCCGCGACAGAAGAATGCCGCCCAGCGCCAGGATCAGCACCAGCAGGGCCGCGGCGCCTTTCCATCCTTTCATCCGGCCACCGTCATCAGAGGAAGATATCGTAGTACTCTTCCAGTCCGTCCTGTATCGTCGTCTTCAGTTCTTCGCTCCGCCGTCTGGTCTCGCTTTCCATGCCGGTATACCAGTCGTTGAGGCCGCTTCCCATCTCTTTCATCCAGTCGCTCATCCCCTGCTTCATCGGCCGGAATACCGCGTCCGTCACGCTGGAGTCAAACGGGTGCAGCCATTCCGTCTTCGGACGTCCGTTCTCCAGAATCCCGGCCAGGTTGTCGCGGATTTCCTTCCGCCGCAGCTCGCTGGTGCCGATCAGGTTCATCAGCTCCCCGATCCCGTGGAAGATTTCATCCTGCGGTTTTTCATGTTTGGGATAACGTCCCGCCTTGTAGTTCTCAATCACCGTGCCGTAGCGCTCTACCGCCCCCTTGACGGCGGTGTCCCAGGAGATATAGATGTCCCGCTGCGCTCCCTCGCCGATTTCCTTCATTTTTCCGGGGCTTCGGCAGGCTTTCTCCAGTCCGGCCGCCATGGCGTCTGCATTCTCGTCGATCTGGATGCTGTTCACCGCGTCGGTCGTATCTTCCGCGGCGCAGCTGCCCGCGACAAGGACGCTGCCGAGTCCGCAGGCGGCCGCCTCCCGCACCACCAGGCCGTTGGTGTCAAACGTGGACGGAAACAGGAAGAGATCCGCCCTGCAGTACCAGGCCCGGATTCGCGTCCGATCATGGATCGGATCGGCAAAAAACACCTTCCCGGCGAGTCCGAGCTTTTTCGTGTATGCGATAATCTCCTTCTTGTCGCTCCCGCCGCCGATAAACACCATACGGAAGTCGAATCCCCTGTTCGACAGTTTTTTCAGCGCGTCCAGGCTGATGCGGATGCCCTTGTACCACATCATCCGCCCGACGAACAGGAAAACCGGCACATGAGGGGGCAGGTCATAGCCTTTTGTCACCTCATCAATTAGTGACTCCGATACCCTTCCCCGCGGGAAGTCAACCCCGTTGGGCATGACGATGTAATCGCCCCGGTAGCCGAGCTTTCTCAGGTTCTCTCCCGCGCCGTTGGAGACGGTCCAGACCTCGTCGCAGGCCGAAATGTTCTCCACCAGGATCTTCGCGGCCTCCTCCTGAAGCCGTTTGGAGCGGATCGCGTTGGCGATGTCGATGTCGAACTTAGTGTGATAGGTGAACACCAGCGGCACGTCCAGCCGGGCCCGCACCGAGCGTGCCAGCATGGTGGAGGTAATCGGGCAGTGGCTGTGGATGATGTCGAAGTGCGCCTTTTCCAGCTTGGTGGTGATCTCCGGCGAAAACGGAAGTCCGGCCCGGTAGCCCACCAGTTTGGTCATGTCCACACTCGGATAGCGCACCACCGGGAAGGGGTAGACCGAGTCGTCCGCGTTCGGGTAATAAGGCGTCACCACCGTGGGCGAGCCGTAGTCCCGCGCAATGATCTGGGCGTAGTTGGTCACCGCGTTGGCAACCCCGTCGATGGCCGGCGGGAAGGAATCGTTGATGAGACAGACGTTGAGTTTTTCCATATTCGTCGTGTCTCTCATTCCGCTCTGTTCTGTCTCTTCATCAGCATGGAAGCTTTCAGGATCGCCGCCTGGGTCTTCCCGTCGGTGATTTTTCCGGAGAGGATCTCTTCGACAAGCTCTTCCATGGGGACAAACTCCACGTTCAGGAACTCATCCTCGTCAAGATGCTGCTGGCCCATGTGCAGATCCTGTACCAGATACATGGTGATTTTCTCGTCCGAGTAGGCCGGGGCGCCGTAGTAGAGTCCCATATCCGTCCAGGTATCCCCTGTGATTCCGGTCTCCTCCATCAGCTCGCGCTTTGCCGCGTGAAGGCGGTCCTCTTCTTTGCTGTCGAGCTTTCCGGCCGGAATTTCGGTGATGACCTGATCGATGGGATAACGGTACTGCCGCTCCACAACCACCTTTCCGTCCGCCGTTACCGGAACCACGCACACCGCGCCGACGTGCCGGATGACCTCGCGGATGCTCCGATGTCCGTTCGGAAGCTGCACCTGATCCCGCATGACATGCAGAATCACACCGTCAAAGATCTCTTCCGTTCCGACCTGTATTTCTCTCAGCTTTCTTTCTTCCATGTGGAAAACCTCTCTGTTACTGAATTTGAATCATTTTATTTTACCATACGCCCCCTCTTCCCGCAAGGTTTGATTCTTTTCATCGTCTTACCTTGTCAAAACGGAGCAGGCCCATATCGGCTTTGATCCGTCAGACATTTTCTGAAAAGAAAATAAGAAAGTGTTTGCCTTTTTCTCTTCTCCCGCATATAATAACAAGCGTTATTAACGGTTAACGGAAGGACGGTGGTCTGCAGCATGACCATTGCTGAACTGAAGCCCGGTCAGAGTGCCCGTGTCTCCCGGGTTGGCGGAGAGGGTGCCCTGCGCCAGCATTTTCTGGATATGGGGGTGATCCCCGGGGCGGCGCTGACGGTCGTGAAACTAGCCCCCATGGGCGATCCGATGGAGCTGCGCATTCACGGATATGAGCTGACCCTCAGGCTGAAGGATGCCGCACAGATTGATGTTGAGCTTCTCGACGCACTCCCCGCAGCAGCAGACATTGAAAACCGCTCCAGAGAATCCGAACACCCCGGCCTCGGAGAAGAAGGCCGTTTTCATCCCAAAGGGACAGGGGATCCGCTTCCGGATGACACCCGGCTCACCTTTGCCCTGGTCGGAAACCAGAACAGCGGCAAGACCACCCTGTTCAACCAGCTGACCGGCGCCAATCAGCACGTCGGGAATTTTCCCGGCGTCACGGTGGACCGCAAGGATGGCGTGATCCGCGGTCAGTCCAATACCCTGATTACCGATCTCCCGGGGATCTATTCCATGTCTCCCTATTCCAGCGAAGAGCTGGTTTCCCGGGATTTTGTTCTGAACGAAAAACCCAAGGCGATTATCAACATCGTCGATGCCACCAATATTGAGCGCAATCTCTACCTGACCATGCAGCTGCTGGAAATGGAGACGCCGATGGTCGTCGCCCTGAACATGATGGACGAAGTCACCGGCAACGGCGGTTCCTTTAAGGTCAACGAGATGGAGGCCATGCTGGGCGTGCCGGTGGTTCCGATCTCTGCCGCCAAGAATCAGGGTGTGGACGAGCTGGTTCGCCACGCGGTCCACATCGCCCGCTATCAGGAAAAGCCGCTCCGCCAGGATTTCTGCGGCCCGGAAGACCACGGCGGCGCGGTCCACCGCTGTATTCACGCCGTGAGTCACCTGATCGAAGATCATGCCCGACGCGCCGGTATTCCGGTCCGTTTTGCCGCCGCCAAGCTGATTGAGGGCGACCGTCGTATTCTTGAGCAGCTGGACCTCGATGCAAACGAAACCGAAATGCTGGAGCATATCGCGCTGCAGATGGAAAGCGAGCGCGGTCTCGACCGCTGTGCGGCCATGGCGGATATGCGTTTCGCCTTCATCAACAAGGTCTGCGCCACCTGCGTGGTAAAGCCCCGTGAGAGCCGCGAACACCTGCGCAGTCAGCGGATTGACCGTCTGCTCACCGGCAAATACACCGCCATCCCTCTTTTCATCGCCATCATGGGCCTTGTCTTTTTCCTCACCTTCGGTGTGATCGGCGTCTGGCTGCAGGATCTCCTCGCCGCCGGAATCGGCTGGCTCACTGACCTGACCGACACGGCGCTGGCTGCGGCGCATGTCAATCCCGCCCTGCGCGGTCTGGTCGTCGGCGGCATCTTTGAAGGGGTCGGAAGTGTGCTGAGCTTCCTGCCCATCATCGTAACGCTTTTCTTCTTCCTCTCGCTTCTGGAGGACAGCGGCTACATTGCCCGCGTCGCCTTCTTCATGGACAAGCTTCTGCGCAGGATCGGCCTCTCCGGCCGCAGCATCGTCCCGATGCTCATCGGCTTCGGCTGCACGGTTCCCGCGGTCATGTCCACCCGCACCCTTCCCAGCGAGCGTGACCGCAAAATGACGATCCTGCTGACCCCGTTCATGAGCTGCACCGCAAAGCTCCCGATCTATGCCTTTTTTGTCAGTGCTTTCTTCCCGGCCTACGGCTGGCAGGTGATGACCGGCCTCTATCTTCTCGGCATTCTGATCGGGATTCTGGTTGCCCTGCTTTTTAAGAACACGCTTTTCCGCGGGGAAGCGGTTCCCTTCGTGATGGAGCTTCCGAACTACCGTCTCCCCAGTGCGCGCAACGTTCTCCAGCTGCTCTGGGAGAAGGCCAAGGATTTCCTGCAGCGTGCCTTTTCCGTGATTCTGATCGCCACCATCGTGGTCTGGTTCCTGAAGAGCTTTGATCTCCACTTCAATTTCGTCGCGGACTCCCAGCAGAGTATCCTCGCTATGGTGGCCGGATGGGTTGCTCCGCTCCTGCGTCCCATCGGTCTGGGGGACTGGCGGATCTGCACCTCGCTCATCAGCGGCTTTATGGCCAAGGAGAGCGTTGTAAGCGTGATGAAGGTGCTTTTTGCCTCCACCGGAGTCAGCGCTGTCCTGCCGCCGCTGGCTGCCGCGTCCATGCTCGTGTTCAGTCTGCTTTATACGCCCTGTGTTGCTGCCATCGCCGCCATCCGGCGGGAGCTTGGCAACAGCTGGGCAATCGGTGTTGTCCTCTGGCAGTGCACACTTGCATGGATCGCTGCGCTGCTGGTGCGTTTAATCGGCCTTCTGCTCGGCCTCAGCTGAGCCGTGGATAATAGTAAAAAAGAACTGGTAAAGGACGTGACTTATGAGTCAAAGAACATTTCGTAATGAGTCCAGAGACGACTATCTGGAAGCCATTCTGATCATCCGTCAGAAAAAAGGCTTCTGTCGCTCAACGGATATCGCCTCCTGGCTTGGGATATCCAGGCCTTCGGTCAGCGTAGAGCTCGGCAAGCTCGCCGAGCAGGGGCTGATTCGAATGGACGAGGACAAAATGCTCCATCTCACCGACGAGGGCTTCGCACTCGCCGATTCCACGTATGCCAAGCATATCTATCTCAAGCGGTTTCTCATGTCTGTCGGTGTGGACGAAGCTGTCGCCGAAAAGGAAGCATGCTCCATGGAGCATGCCCTCAGCAGTGACTCTTTCGAAAAGATCCTCGCCCGCTATCCTTCCGGAGCACCTGAGACCTGATTGAATCCGAAGCACTCTCCAATCGAGTAGGAGGGGCTTAATAAGCCCCGTCCTCTCACACCACCGTGCGTACCGCTCGGTACACGGCGGTTCAATCGCATAAGTGCAGAGACTCGTACCGGTCAAAGATACTGTAGTATCCGGCCCGTACGAGTCTTTCGTTTGTAATGGTATGCGTGAGGATTCCACTTCCGGCAACAGCCCAATAACCTCTGCGGGTGTTGCCGTTCCGGTGAGCCATCCATACAGGCATTCCAAGCTTTATCAGGTTCTTTACCCTTGTTCTTGGTAGCTTCCACTGTTTCCAGATGTACATCCGAAAACGGCGGCGCAGCCATTCGTCCCAACTTTTCATTGTGTTTCGCATACTCGCTATTCCGAAATAGCCAAGCCATCCTCGGATGAATACCTTCACATTGTACATCACCTTACGGACGTTTCTGCCCTGACTGCGGGAAGTCAATT